>DATABQ010000334.1:0-4151 GCA_036259495.1 Longimicrobiales bacterium
CGAGGCGTCCGCACTCACCGCCGGCGCGCGGAAGTCACCCTGATCAAGCGTCAGCTGAGACTGGAAGAAGCCGAACAGATCACCGCCCGCACGATGCAACATCGGACCCGCACGCACCGTCAGCTGCGCTTTCGGCAGCCCGAGCATGAAGCCATCCTGTGCATGTGCGGCAGCCGGCAGGACCGGAACGAGCATCGCTGCGGCGAGGACCAGCGTGAAGTCGCGCTTTCGCATGGAGCGCTCCTTGGGAGAGATTACAGCGTGGACCGGGCGCTTGCGCCGCGCCGGCAGTATCGCTGATACGGTACCATGGCGCATAAGGTTCCCTGACGCAACCGGAGATCCCTTGCATACAAACAACGGTTCCGCCCACCGCTCTGGCACCGGTCGTGCACCCGCCCGCCAGCCATGCTGATCCTCGAAGTCGTTGCCATGCTGGCCCTGCAGCAGCAGCCCGTGCTGCCGCCGGTGGATTCCGTGTATGAAACGCCCGCACTCGAGGCGCTGGTAGGCCGTGCGGCTGATGCGAACGCACGCCCGCCGGCCGGCCTGGAGGGATATCGCGCACGCATCGAGACGGAGCTGTCGTTCGTGCGGCTGGAGCCGGACGGCCGCGAGACGCTGCTGCAGCTGGAGCAGCTCGCGAGCGATCTCTACTGGCGGCGTGACGGCGGCATGCTTCAGGAGATGCTCGGTTATCGATCGCAGACGCTGGGTGCGACGTTCTCGGGGCTGAGCTTCTTCGACGTGCCGTGGCTGGTGCCGACGCTGTACGGCGAACGCCTGGACCTGGTGCGGACGAGCGGTCCGGTACGTAGTGAGAGCGGGTCGCTGCTGCACCGCAGGGCGATGCACCCGTTCGCCGCACGGCGTGATGAGGTCTACCGTTTCACGGGCGGTGACACGGTCGACATCATCCATCTGCCGGACCGCACGCTGCACATCGTCCGAATCCGCGTGAAGGCGAGGGGCACGCCCGAGCGGCCGACGCTGCTGTTCGAAGGCGACATCGATCTGGACGCGGAGCGGCTGCACATCGTTCGAATGCAGGGCCGGCTGATCCCGTCGGGCAGGAGCAGAACGTTTCTCGATGCCATCGCTCAGGGCATGCTGTTCGTGCAGTTCGAGACGGCCGAGTACGATGGGGCGTACTGGCTGCCGCGGGAGGAGCGGTTCGAGGCGCAGGCGGTATCTCGACTGAGCGAGGGACGCGTCGTGTTCCGCGTCGTATCGCGATTTGTGGATGTGTGGCCGAACGACCCTGAAGCGCTCGCGCGCGCACCGGATCCGGAGGACTACCCGTACGGCCTGATCCGCGGCAGTGAGGATCTCGGTGCATTGTCGACGTTCACGGACTGGCAGATCGGGATTGGCGAGCTCAGCTCGAGCGTCAATGCGCGCGATTTCGATGAGTATGCCCCGCCCTCGATGGTGCCGACGGGCGAGCCGCGGCTGACGTTCAGCACGCGACATTTCTCGCACCTCTTCCGGATCAACCATGTCGAGCCGGTGTTCACCGGCCTCGGCCTCACGTACGACTTCGGCACGATCGCGCCCGGCATGCTGCTGCGCCTGCACGGCGGGTATGCGTGGCAGGAGCAGGTTGTGCGGGGCGGCGCGGAAGTGCTGCACCGCGGCGATTCATGGGAAGTCGGTGCGCGCGCGGAACGGCAGCTCGCCCACACCAACGATTTCAGCGGCACGTTCGAGCCGGAGCCCGGCGTGCCGCCCGTGATCGGCGCCGAACAGTACGACTATGTCGATCGCCGGCTCGGCAGCCTGATCGCGCGCACGTCGGGGGACAACTGGCTGGTGATGCGGTTCGAGGCTGCGCGCGCGAGTGATCGCAATGTCACGCGCAACGTCATTCCCATCGACGACCCGGCGTCGGCTCCAGAGCCGATCAATGCATCGCGACTCAACCGTCCGGCGTTCGAAGGCGAGTTCTGGCTCGGTCGGGCTTCGATCCACAGGAACCCGTCGGCTGGCGGCATCTCGCTTCAGCCGGGCCTGGGAATGCGGCTCACGTGGGAGGGCGCTGTCGGCGATCTGGAGTGGCAGCGCGTCGAGGCCGGGGCATCGCTGCGCCGAATGATCGGCCGGTTCACGTTGTCCGGCCGTGCCGACGCCGGGATCGTCTTCTCCGATTCCACACCGCCGCAGACCATGTTCGAGCTCGGGACGGTGGCCGACCTGCCCGGCTTCGAGCACAAGGAGTTCACCGGCGACCGCGCCGCGCTCGGCGAGCTCGGTCTCATGTACACGCTGCCGATCTTCAACGCACCAATCCGCATGGGATCGCTCTGGATCCCCGCGCCCGCGCCCGCACCCTCCGTCGCCATTCAGGTCGGCTGGACAGATGCGCGCGACGAGACGCTCGCCATCATGCAGCGATTCGGCTGGCAGACCTCGGACGGCGCGCGCGCGGCACTGGACCTGCGCATGCGTTTCTTCGGAGGCAGCGTCAGCATAGGCGCAGCCCGGCCCCTCGACCAGGATGGCGAGTGGCGCTTCGTATGGGGACTTGCGGGAGGCATCTGATGAGAACAACGACGACACTGCCAGGCGTGGCCATACTGCGTCGGCTGTCACTGCTCATGGTCGTGTCATTCCTCGTCGCCGGCTGCGAGCTGATCGGCGATATCTTTCAGGCCGGCTTCGTCATCGGCATCGTCATCGTACTGGTGATCGTCGCCGTCGTAGGATGGATCATCAGCCGATTCCGTCGGGGCTGAGCCGCGCCCGGGTCGTAGTATCAGCCGCGGCCCGGGTCGTCCTTCAGCCCGCGGCCTGGGTCCGAGCATCAGCCGCGGCCCGGGTGTCGTCCTTCACGTAGCATCTCGACCCGTGAGGCGCTGGCGGGAGCCCGTCAGCGGTCAGTGAGCGACTGCCGTTCCGTCGTTGTGAGCGCGCGTACCGAGCCGGTCTCCAGACTGCCCAGGCGAATGGACCCGATTGCGATGCGGACCAGACGCACCACCTCATGGCCGAGTGACTCCAGCCCCCTTCTGATCTGCCGGTTCTTCCCCTCATCGAGGACGATTTCAATCCATTCCGCTCCACGGTGCATCGGCCTCACAGCCTTGAAGCCCAGGACCGCGCCACGCCCTACGTCGACACCCGCAACTGCCCTCTCCACGTCCCCGTCGGTGAGCGGCCTCCTCAGCTGCACCTCATAGATCTTGTCCAGATGGGTGCGCGGGTCGAGAATGCGATCGCCCCAGCGCGTGTCATTCGTGAATAGGAGCAAGCCCTCGCTCTGCAGATCGAGCCGGCCGACTGCATTCACGCGTGGAGTACCACCCGGCAGCAGCTCGTGCACAGTTCGCCGGCCCAGCTCATCCGACGTCGTGGTGACGTACCCGGGCGGCTTGTTCATCATCAGGTAGATGCGCTCGTGTGCGTGCACCGCCGCGCCGTCCACTGCAATCCGTGCGCGTCGCATATCGACGCGAAAGGAAGGGTCGGTGACCACATGGCCATCGACGCTGACCCGTCCCTCACTGACGAGCACCTGTGCCTGTGCACGGGAGCACCAGCCGAGCTTCGACAGCGCCCGCGCGACACTCACAGCCTCCGCCCGCCGATCAGCCGTCACCGTTTCCGCGCCTCGTTCGTCATAATGTCAAGCTGCATCGCCGACCAGTCGAAGTGCGCCAAGCTATTGGCGCCTGCAGTCCTGCGACAGGTGCGGACATTGCAGCGCCGCGCTCCGGCCGCGCGCCACCCCGGCAATGGCCATCAAACCAGCGGGAAGTAACCATGCGACGTCTTTCGACAATCTGTGCTGCAGGCGCACTTGCTTTTGCGCTGTATGCCGCGCCGGCGGATGCCCAGGCCATCGGTTTCAAGCTCGGTGCTTCGATGTCCAGCATGATTTATGGCGGATCGACGGACTCGGACAACGCAACCGGGTTCATGGGCGGTGGCTTCGTCCGGTTCGGCGTCGGTCGCCTCGGCATCCAGCCCGAAGTGCTGTCCGTGACGAAGGGCGCCGAGTTCGAAGGGCCCGAGAACAGCGAAATAGCACTGAACATCGAGTACGTAGCCGTGCCCATTCTGCTGCATCTGCCGCTGACGTACGGAGCATCCTTTGCACCCTACCTCATTGCCGGCCCCGAGTTCGCGTTCGATATCGGATGCGAGTACTC
>DATABQ010000335.1:0-2707 GCA_036259495.1 Longimicrobiales bacterium
CCGGACGGATCCATCATCATCGCCGACCAGGTGGGCAACCGCGTGTTCCGCTATGTGCCGCTCGGCTCGCTGACGGTGATTGCCGGCGATGGGACTTCGGTCACCGCGCCAGACGGGCAGCCCGCAGCATCATCGCCGATCAGCCGCCCGGCAGGTGTGGCCGTCGCTGCGGATGGCAGCATCTACATCGCCGAAGCGGGTGGTCACCGCGTCCGCCGGATCAATGCGGGCGGACTGCTGGAGACCGTGGCCGGCACGGATACGCCTGGTCATTCGGGCGACGGCGGCCCCGCGACTGCCGCGGAGCTGAGCGAGCCATCCGCCGTCGAAGTGCACGACGGCGTCCTCTACATCGCGGATGTGGTCACGCACGTGGTCCGTCGCGTCGACAGCGAGGGGACCATCACGACGATTGCAGGAGTGCCCGGGTCGCGCGGCTATTCCGGCGATGGCGCAGCGGCGGAGGACGCGACACTGGATCGGCCGGTGTCGCTGGCCCTCACGCCGGACGGCGGACAGCTCTTCGTCAGCGATCAGGGCAATGACCGTGTGCGTGTGATCGATCTCGCGAGCGGTCTGATCCGCACGTTCGCCGGCACGGGCGATCGCGAATGGGTCGGCACCAGGCGACTCGCCGGCGAGACGTCCCTGTTCCGCCCGGCAGGCCTGGATGCGACAGCCAACGGGTTCCTCTTCATCGTCGACAGCGGTCATTCCGTTGTCTGGCGCACGTCCGTAGGCATCAACTGACATCCTGTCGACCTGGTGTCGACGGCTGGACCCACCGCGATTCAGACCGTACATTCCGCCGCGAACCGGCTAAAGGAGTGAACGGTGAAGATCGTTGTGTGCATAAAGCGCGTGCCCGACACGGAAGCACGTATCAGGATATCCGGCGGTACCGCCATTGATCCGGCGGGAATCAAATTCGTGATCAGCCCCTACGATGAGTTCGCGCTCGAGACGGCGCTGCGCCTCAAGGAAGCGCACGGCTCCGCCGAGGTGCTGGCCGTGAGCGTGGGCGAGTCCACCACAGGTGAGCAGCTGCGCAGCGCGCTGGCCATGGGCGCGGACGGTGCCGTCCTGCTCAAGGGGCAGACATCGTTCGATGGACTCGCGACGGCGCATGCGCTGGCCGCCGAGATCCGCGAGCAGAACGCGGATCTCGTGCTGCTCGGGATGAAAGCCGTCGATGACGACCAGCAGCAGGTCGGCCCGATGCTCGCCGAGCTGCTCGACCGGCCGTGTATAACGGTCGCGGCGAGCGTCACGCTCGAGGACAGCACGGTCGTGTGCGAGCGCGAGGTCGAGGGAGGCGTCGAAGTCGTCGAGGCGGGGCTTCCGGCGGTCGTGACGATCACGAAGGGCGAGTTCGAGCCGCGCTACCCATCGCTCAAGGGCATCATGGCGGCGAAAAAGAAGCCGCTGGCCGAGAAGGATGCTCAGCTGGCGCCGAGCCGCATCCAGGTGCGCGAGCTGACGCTGCCGCCGGAACGGCCGGCCGGCCGCATCGTAGGTGAAGGCAAGGATGCAGTGCCGGAGCTCGTCCGGCTGCTGCGTGACGAAGCGAAGGTTATCTGATGAATATTCTGGCAGTGGTGGAGCAGCGCGATGGTACGCTTCGCAGGAGTGCGGCAGAGGTCGTCACCGCAGCGAAGTCGCTTGCCGACGCTCAGGGCGGCAAGGTGCACGCGCTAGTGATCGGCCCGGCGAATACCGACACCGCATCGCTTGCGAAGTACGGAGCGGACACGATCCAGCTCGCCTCGGGCGAGGCTGCGGATCACTACGATCCGGACGTGTTCGCGGCAACGGTCGCCGAGCGCGTCGGAGCAGGGGACTACTTTGCCGTGCTGTTCGCCGCGGGTGCACAGGGTCGCGACCTCGCTCCGCGTGTGGCAGCGAAGCTGGACGTGCCGCTCGCCGCGGATGCGACCGGGCTCGCCGTGGAAGATGGTGAGCTCGTGGTCACGCGGCCGGTCTACGCCGGGCGCGCTTTCGCGAAGGTGACGCTCGATGCGCAGCCCCGGCTCGTGTCCGTGCGCCCGAATACGTTCCGCCCGGAGGAGTCCGAAGGCGCCGGCACGGTCGAGAACGTGAGCGTCAGCACTGCACCGTCACGAGTGAAGGTCCGCGAAACGAAAGCCGCCGAGGGCGCGAAGATGGATGTCGCCGACGCTCCGATCGTCGTGAGCGGCGGCCGCGGCCTCAAGGGGCCCGAGCACTGGACGCTGCTCGAGCAGCTTCGCGATGCGCTTGGATCCACCGCAGCGCTCGGCGCATCGCGAGCGGTCGTCGACGCCGGCTGGCGCCCTCACGCGGAGCAGGTCGGTCAGACCGGAAAGACCGTATCTCCGCAGCTCTACTTCGCCGTCGGCATCTCCGGCGCCATGCAGCACCTCGCCGGCATGCGCAGCGCACGCACCATCGTCGCCATCAACAAGGACCCCGACGCGCCGATCTTCAAGGTCGCGGACTACGGCATCGTCGGTGACGCGCACGAGGTCGTGCCTGCGCTTGCGGAGGAGATTCGTAAAGGGCGGTAATCTTATTACTTCTTGACGGACGTGTACGTGCATGTGCACGCGTACGCGTACGAAGGTTGCATGACCATCCCGCAACCCTTCCCCGCTCAGGAGGCAGACAGGAATGCAGCAGCTCGAATCAATGCTCGACAGCCACCCTTCCCCTGCGCACTCGAACGGGG
>DATABQ010000336.1:0-2396 GCA_036259495.1 Longimicrobiales bacterium
CTCGCGGAAGTTCGGTCGACGGCGAACCTGCCGCCGGACGCGCTCGTGGTGGGGAGCGTCGGATCGCTGAGTCCCATCAAGGACAACGCGCTTCTGCTGCGTGCGGCCGCTCAGCTCCGCCCGGAGTTTCCACGGCTCCACGTCGTGCTTGTCGGACGCGACGCCGGCAGTCGCAAGGATCTCGAATCGCTGGCTGACGGACTCGGGATCCACGACATCGTCCGGTTCACCGGCCAGATGCCGCAGCATCCATCCGCTCACAACCTCTTCGATGTCTCCGTGCTGACCTCAGTCAGCGAAGGCCTTCCCAACAGCGTGCTCGAAGCCATGGCTGCCGCCCGGCCGGTGGTCGCGACCCGCGTGGGTGCCGTCGCTGACGCCGTAGTCGAGGGAATCACAGGCCTCATCGTGCCCCCTCGCGATCCGGACGCCCTCGCCGCGAGCCTCAGGCCACTGCTCGCGGACCCGACCCTGCGCCTCCGCCTCGGATCGGCTGGCCGGGAGCGTGCGCGCGAGCGCTATTCAGCCGACCACGCGATCACGGCGCTGATCGAGGTGTATCAGGGGCTGGTCAGCGGAAGCTCACCCGAAAATCATTAATGCCCTGTTGCGACGATGCAACAGCCACGCGGCCGGCACACAGGGCCCACTGCCACGCTAAAGCGTTGGGCCAGAGTGTGTTGAGTGCCACAGGCCAGGCTCTGAGACTGTTGCCGGATTCTTGCTGCTAGGGTAGCTCGATCGCTCCGGCGTCGATCCATTGTCGCGCGGGTTCAACAGTACAATCGGAAGTATATCTCGAAATGTGCGGCATTTGCGGCGTCGTTGCCTATGGCTGGAACCGCGGGGAGGATCCCGCGGTGCTCGCGCGCATGTGCGAGACGATCAGCCATCGCGGTCCGGACGATTCGGGGACGTACTTCTCGAGAGATGGCCGCGTAGCGCTCGGTCATCGCCGGCTCAGCATCGTGGATCTTTCCGCGGCGGGGCACCAGCCCATGTCGAACGAGGACGGCACGGTCTGGATAGTCTTCAATGGCGAGATCTACAACCACGCCGAGCTGCGCGCGGAGCTGGAGGCGGCGGGACATCAGTACCGCTCCCACACGGATACCGAGACTCTGATCCATCTGTACGAGGAACATGGCGCGGACATGCTGCACCGGCTGCGCGGCATGTTTGCGTTCGCGATCTGGGACTCGCTCCGCCAGGAGCTGTTTTTTGCGCGAGACCGTGTCGGCATCAAGCCGCTGTACTACGCGTTCACGGACGGTCGCCTGATCTTCGCATCCGAGATCAAGGCGATACTGGAGCACCCGTCGGTCGAGCGCGACGTCGACGAGACTGCGCTGTACCATTACCTGACGTATTACGCGGCTCCCGCACCCGATACGCTGTTCAAGGGCATACACAAGCTTCCCGCGGGCCACTCGATGCTCGTGAACGGGTCGGGGCACGCTCGGATCGAACGCTGGTGGGACCTGGCCGCGGTTCCGGAGCCGGATCCTGCGCTCCTCGCCGATGAAACCGTGACGGCCGCACACGTGCGCGAGCTGTTGACCGATGCCGTGCAGGACCGGCTGATGGCGGATGTCCCGTTCGGCATCATGCTGTCGGGCGGTGTGGATTCCACGGCGATCGCGGCGCTCACGCGTCAGCTCCACAGCGGCACCGTACGATCGTATTCGGTGGGCTACAAAGACGCACCGGAGCACGATGAAACGCAGCACGCGCGCGCGGCGGCGGAAGCCGTGGGCACGGATCACCACGAGGTGCTGATCGGTCAGCAGGACCTGATCGATTACGTGCCTCAGCTGATCCACTCGCAGGACGAGCCGCTCGCCGACTGGGTGTGCGTGCCGCTGCACTACGTGTCGAAGCTGGTGCGTGAGTCCGGCACCATCGTGGCGCTGGTGGGCGAGGGCAGTGATGAACAGTTCGCGGGGTACGCGCATTACCGGCGTTACATGCAGCTCGACCGCCGCGCGTGGAGCTGGTACGGACATCTGCCGGCGGCGGTGCGGCGCGCAGCTCATGGTGCCGCGGATCCGCTGCTTCGCCGCAGTGGCCTGCCGCGGGAGATTCGCGAGCTGGTCAGGCGCGCGGCGGCGGACGAGCCGCTGTTCCTTTCGGGAGCGGTCGCAGCGTGGGAGACGGACAAGCAGGACATGGCATCCGCTGCGATGCGCGCGGGCGAGTGGGGCGGTCTGAGCAGCGTACCGATCGCGGCGCGCGCGATGGAGCATCTGATGACGAAGCGGCCCGACGCCGGCCTGCTCGACCGCATCATGTACCAGGAGTTTCAGCTCCGGCTCCCGGAGCTGTTGCTGATGCGTGTGGACAAGATCAGCATGGCCAGCTCCATAGAGGCGCGAGTGCCCTTCCTCGATCATCGG
>DATABQ010000337.1:0-7316 GCA_036259495.1 Longimicrobiales bacterium
GAGCCGCTCGCGCGCGAAGGCGTGCGGCTCCACCTGCAGGCGGAGTCCGACATCGAGATCGTCGGCGACGCGGACTCGGGCGAGGAGGCCGTATCGCTGATCGAGACGCTGCGTCCGGACCTGCTCTTCCTCGACGTGCAGATGCCCGGTCTCGACGGCTTCGGCGTGCTCGATGCGATCGGTGCCGCGCAGATGCCTGTGACCATCTTCACGACTGCGTATGACGAGTTCGCGCTGCGCGCGTTTGATGCGCACGCCATCGACTACATCCTGAAGCCGTACGATGCGGAGCGATTCCGCCTCGCCATCGAGCGCGCGCGCCTGCATCTCACGGGACGTCGCAGCGTGCAGATGGACGGGCGGCTAGAGTCGCTGCTCGAGGAGCTGCGCACACGCAATCAGTACCTCGAGCGTCTCGTCGTCCGCTCCGGTGGCCGCATCCTCATCCTGCGTGTTTCCGAGATCGACTGGATCGAGGCCGCCTCGAACTATGTGCGCCTGCACGCAGGCGGCCGCGAATACCTTCTGCGCGAGACGATGACGGCCCTCGAGAGCAAGCTCGACCCGATGGAGTTCGTGCGCATCCATCGATCGACGATCGTCCGCGTCGACCGTATTCGCGAGCTGGAGCCGCTGTTCCAGGGCGATTACGTCGTGGTGCTCGACGACACCACGCGTCTCACCTCCAGCCGCGGCTACCGCGAGCGGCTTCAGGATCTGCTCCAGAGCTCGCGATAGCCTGGCGAGGCCGTCGCTGGCATGGGCATTGAAGGAGTGAACGATGCCCTCTCGAAGGAGGTCCAAATGAACGCAGCACGCCTGTTCGGCTCGATCGCCGTCGTCGCAGTTGCAGCCGCAGCCGCACCGGCCGCGGCACAGACATCCGTTGCCACTGACACGCCGCTTCCGGCCGCGTCAGAGCTTCTCGCGCGCTATCACGAAGCGATGGGTGCCGCCACGTTCGCCAACATCCAGTCCCTGCATTCCGTCGGCGAGCTCGCCATTCCGACCGCCGGTATCACGGGCACGCTCGAGATCTGGCAGGGCCGGCCGAATCGCACGGTCATGCACGCGTCCGTCCCGAACTACGGCGACGTACGTACCGGCTTCACCGGCGAGACCGGCTGGTCCGTCGATCCCATGTCGGGGGCGCGGCTGCTCACCGGAGCCGAGGCGAAACAGGCGCATGACGATGCGCACTTCGATTCGCACCTCCGCACCTCCGAGCTCATCGACTCGATGACAACGGTCGAGCGCACGACCCTCAGCGGCTACGAATGCTACAAGGTCCGCGTGGTGTGGAAGACCGGACGAACCACTCAGGACTGTTTCGCTGTGGACACCGGACTCCTCGTCGGCTCGATCCGCACGCACCACGCTCAGACCGGCCCCGCCGAGGCGCTCATTATCTATGAGGAGTACCAGCAGTTCGGCGACCTGCGCCTCCCGACGCGCATCACCACACGTGTCGGCGGCGTCGATCAGGTGATCACCCTTCGCAGCGTCACGCTCAACGACGTGCAGGACTCCGCCTTCCAGGCGCCGCCCGAGATCAGGGAGCTGATCGGCGGCTGATCCGCCATCTCGATCCGCTACGCCGTGGCTGAGTCGCCGGTCTCCATCGCCGCGCACGATCCGCCACGTCGATCGTCCGCGCGGGATGAAGGTCGCCGCGCATAGATGTCCTGCCCGACGGCTGCGCTGTCGCCCTCCTGACATACTTTTCACGAATTCCCGCAAATAGTTGCGCAGCGGTCCCGTTCGTTCATGAACGACAGGCGTACCGCGTCGCACCCGCAGCTGTCTCCCTGCCGTAAGCTGTTGTCGCCGTGCACATTGGGGTGAAGTACGACTATGAACGTGATGTAATCGCACGTTCACGATTCCGTAATGATCCGCACCCTAGATTCATTCATGTCAAACGGCGGCAGGCGCCGCAGATGGGCCCGAAGTCAGGGGCACGGATACAACGAGGGCTCGGGTGAGCCCGAACCTTCAGGAGGCAACATGTTCAGGAAGCTGATGCTGACGGCCGCAGTAACGATGCTGGTGCTGCCGGGAATGGCGAGCGCTCAGAGCACGGTGACGGCAACGGCGACGGTTTCTCCGGCAGCGACAGTCGGCGGCACGGGCGATCTCGCTTTCGGCACGCTGAGCGCGGGGACCGACAACGTCATTGATGCTACGAGCGGTGCGACGACGCGTACGCTGGACTACAACCACAACGTGACGATTTCGTTCACGAATGTGCCGGCGGCGCTTGTGTCGGGCACGTCGACGCCTCTGCCGGTCGCGCTGACATGCGCCTCGTCGCTCGCCGGCACGTGGTCGGCGGTGCAGCCGTGCTCGACCGCATCGTTCGATCTGGATGTCGGTGCGGCGCTCACGCAGGCGATCCTGGGGTTCGGCGGCACGATCGCGGCCGCCGACGTTGCCACTGCCGCTGCGGGCGACTACGCAGCCACGTTCGACATCACGATAACGGCGCGCTGATGCGCCGCTCCGCCACCGGCCGGCGCGCTGATGCGGGTGCGTCGGCCGGCGGTGGAATCAATGAAGGAATGGAGCCATGAGACCACGAACGATGCAGGCGATGTGGGTGGCGCTTGCGGTGTTCGTGGCTCTGATCACGGGACCGGGTGCCGCCCGGGGCCAGGTGCTGGTAACGGCGGAGCGGGATCTCGATTTCGGATTGCTCAGCCCGGGAGCCGTGACGGCCGTGGCTGCGACGGATCTGATCGGCAGCGCACAGCTCAGGATAGCCGGCCGCGGGACGTTTCAGGTTAGCTTTCAGCTGCCGGCGAGTCTCACGTCACCGAATGGTGATGAGATCCCGCTGGTGTTCGGTCCGGCGGACGGGATGCTGACGATCCGCCACAAGGCCAGTTCGTTCGATCCGTCGGCCGTGCAGTCGATCCGGATCAATCCGGCGGAGCAGGAGGCGCAGGTGAACCTGGGCGCACGTGCTCAGCCGGGGCCGGCGCAGCCAGCCGGTTCGTATTCGGCCACGATCGTGATGATGGTAGTCCAGACAGGAACATGAAGAGGAGCGCATGAGCTGCATGAACAAGGCGAAGGGGACGCGTCGTTTGACGACGCGCAGAATTACGGCCGCAGCGGTGGTGTTCACGCTGCTCGGCGCGGGCGCTGCGGCGCTTCGCGCTGTCTCGGTCAGCCCCATGTCCGTGTTCATGAGCCACACGAGCCGGACTGCATCGATCACGCTGTACAACCCGAACCCACTGCCGGAAGAGATCGAGATCGGCTTCGCGTTCGGCTACCCGCAGTCGGACAGCGCGGGCGAGGTGACGGTACCGCTGAGCGAGCAGGCGCCCGAAGGCGAACCGTCGGCGCTGCCGTGGCTGCGCGCGTTTCCGCGCCGGCTCGTTCTCCAGCCGGGGCAACAGCAGGTCGTTCGCATTCTCGCGCAGCCGCCGGCCGGGCTGGCGGATGGAGAGTACTGGTCGCGTATCCTGGTCACGGCGACGGGCGGTCGTCCGCCGGTGGAGCAGCAGGTGCAGCCCAATGTGCGGGTCGCGATCAGCATGCGTACGATCATCGTGGCATCGCTCAACTACCGTAAAGGCGAGCTGACGACCGGTGTCGCCGTCATGGGAGCGAGCGCAGTGCGTCGCCCTGACGGAATCCAGCTCACGCTCGACATGAAGCGGCAGGGCGAGGCGGCGTATCTCGGCAAGGTGCGTCTCGAGCTGCTCGACGCATCCGGAAGCGTCGTACACGAGGAAGAAGATGTGCTGTCGATCTATCGCACGCTGCGCCGCCGCTTCAACTTTCCCGGGAGGAGCGACGTGACGAACGTACGCTATACGCTCGAAACCGAGCGGCCGGAGCTGGGCAGAGACAACATCATCACGGCGCCGGCAGTCAGCGGCATCATCGATGTGAGGTAAACTTGCACTTCCGGGCGACGCTGCTCTCACTCTCACTTCTGCTTGCCGCACTGCCAGCGGCTTCGCAGCAGGTGCCGGTCAGCGCGAGCGTGCCGCTGGCGTCGCCCACGGGTTCCGGCGTTCGCAATCTCGCATTCGGCGCCATCACTCCAATGGCAGGCCAGACTGTTCAGGTCGATGTGCCCGCCGCACCGCTGCCCGTGAGCGGGTCCGTCCATGCGGGAGAGTTCCGCTACGACGTCACGAGTGCACGCGGGCTCGATTTCACTCTCACCGTACCTGCAGCGTTGACGGGCCCGGGGCTGGTCTCGCTCCCGGTCACATTCGCCGGCACGCAATACGGCGCCTTCTGCGTGACAGAAGGCGGCTCCGCGTGCGCACTCACCGCGTTCGATCCCTCGGATCCGTCGGCAGTTCGTGTCTGTTACCGCACAATCGGCGGCGGCAGCTGTCATCCGAATCGCGTATTTCCCGTGGGAAGCGAGCTCGCCGTTTACGTGGGGGGGCTCCTCTCAGTGCCGCAGAATGCGCGCGCGGGCGACTACAGTGCGACGATCACACTGACGATCGTGCAGGTGTACTGAAGTGTCGATCGCACGGCGCCGCGCGTCGCGCGCCTCGCCCATCGCTCGATGGTCGCTCGTCCTGGTTGCCTTTCAAGCGTTGTGCTGGTCCGCTGCCTCGGCGCAGACGCCGCAGTACGAAGAGGGCATTGTCGAGGTGGTGGCCGAACGCCTGTCGCCTCTGGCGCTCGTGGTGCTCGTCGATTCGGGCGGCGGGGTCCTCCTGCCGCTCGCGAACATCGCGGACTACCTCGAGCTGGCCACCAGCTGGGACGGCACGACCTTGCAGGTACCGAGTGTCGGTGGCGGCAGCGCACGGCTCGACACCGTGGCCGGAACACTCACCGCTGCATCCACGACCAGCCAGCTCGCGCCGGCGGAGATAGCGCGGCGAGGATCTATTCTCTATCTGCGGGCGGAGCGGGTCGCACAGCTGCTCGGCGCCGAGGTACAGGTCGATTTTTCGACACTCACCGTAGCCATCGCACGCGAAACCCCGTTCCCTGCACAGCAGCGCATCATCGCCGAACAGCGACGCGCGGTGCTGACGGCGCGACAGCAGCAGCTGGACCGCACCACGGCACTCGATTCGGCACCGTACCTGCCCGTGACGGGCGGCGGCATCGCGGACTGGCAGATCTCCACCCGCGGTCTGGATCCGACATCGCTCACCACGCTTCGCATGCACGTCGGCGCCGCTCTCCTCGGGGGGGACCTGGGCACCGGCGCGGTGTTCGAGGCCGGCAGCGACGCGACCGATCACGTGCACGACGTGACGCTGCGCTACCATCGCGTCTTTCCGCGCGCTGCCTGGATTCGGCAGGTGAGTGCCGGCGACATTCTCACGTCGGGAGTGTTCGCCCGGTTCGTGCGCGGTGTCGAGCTGAGCAACCGGCCGTTCATGCGCAGTCCGGAACTGAGCTCGATCCTGGTGCATCCCGACCTGCCTCCCGGCTGGGAATACGAGATCTTTCAGGGCAGCGAGCTGCTCGGCTACTCGGACATCGCTTCACACGATCCCGTAGCCGTGCCGCTGCGCGCCGGCGCCACGCCCGTACAGGTGCGCATGTACGGACCGTCCGGTGAAGAGGTCGTGTCGACACTGCTCTACCAGACGCCCGTCTCGCTCCTCCGTCGAGACGAAGTCGAATACTCCATCGGCGGCGGCGAGTGCGCGGCATCGTGCGATCAGTTCGCGCACGCGGATGTGCGATACGGCCTCGGCGCACTCGTTACCGTCGGCGGCGGCGCAGAAGTATTCCGCGACAGCGCCGGCTCACGCGCCCGGCCATACTTCGTCTCCAGCCTCGCCACGGGACTCCGCGCTACCGCCGAGCTGACGTTCATGCCGTTCGATCTGTACTCCGCCAATGTCGCTCTCTTCCCGCGCGAAGGCTCGCGCGCGAACCTCCGGGGCAGCCTTTCGCGGCCTGGACTGGGTCCCATCTCTCTCGCCACGCACGACCGCAAGCGATGGGATCTCGAAGTTCTGTGGGATGAACGGATCGAGGCAGCGGCGTCACGATTCTCGCAGCTGCGTTTCGGAGCTTCCGCCGCAGGCCAGCTCGGTCAGGTCGATCGATGGCGCGTCACCTCCATGGCGAGCTTCCGGCGCGGTTTCGTCGAGCTGCGCTACGATCACGACAACGCCACCACTCAGGCCCACCTGCTCAGCGCACGCAGCGGTGTGTATGTGCCGATCACTGTTCGCGGGAACCGCTTCCGCCCGCTGTTCACCACCGCCCTCGGCGCGAGCGGCGACGGACTCGCCCTCGCCGAGGCAGGGGTCTCCGTTCAGCCCCGCGCCAACTCAGTCATCACCGCCGCCGCACAGTGGGGGCGCGGCAGCTCTCGACCCGCGCTCTCGATCGGCTTCAACGCCAGAACCGGGCACGTACAGACTGCCGCACGCGCAGTGTCCAGCCCGTCCGGCGTCGCGTCCAGCTCCCTGATGGTGAGCGGCAGCACCGCGTTCACACACGACGGCTCGGTTACCGTTCATCCGTCCGCACGCACCGGCTACGCGGGACTCCACGGCGTCGTGTTCATCGATCGCAACAACGACGGGAGCTTCTCGCCCGGCGAAGAGACCGTCCCGGGAGCAGACCTGATCGTCGGAGGCATCCGCGCTACCAGCACCGATGATGGCACCTACCACATCTGGGGCATGCGCCCGTATCAGGCTGTGGCCGTGGCTGTCGATTCCGCTCGCACGCCGGACCCGAGCCTCACGACCAGCCGCTCCGGGATGGTCGTGCGACCCGCGCCCAACTTCGCGCGCCGGGTCGATATCCCACTCGTCCGCACCAGCGAGCTGGTCGGCACCATCACCGCCGCCCCGCAAGTGGCCACCGTCGCGGGCATCTCGCTCGACATCACGGACCTGGATTCGGGCGCTGTCACCACCGCAGTCACCTTCTCCGACGGATTCTATTACGTCAGTCGGCTCCGGCCCGGCCGCTACCGCATCGCGGTTTCGCCCGCCTCGCTGGACGCACTCGGTGCGCGCGCGTCGCCTGCATTCATCGATTTCACCGTGGATCCGGCGGCGGATGAGCTCGTTGTCGAGCTCCCCCCAATCCACCTCCATTAACGGACCCGGGTTCCAGGTTCCGCCTCGGCCCATCCCGCCATGGAATCGCCCAACAGCGGGTGCGATACTGCACTCCCCGGCAACGCGCCCGTGGTCTGATCGTCTGCCAAACCCGCTGTAGCACCAAAAAATTGTGGATAACGGATAGTCAGACCGTCACGAATGGAACGTGGAAACCAGGTCCGGCGAGTTTCGCCCGTTTAGATGGCCATCACCGTCCGGAAACGAAGCATTGTACGATTCCCGGAC
>DATABQ010000338.1:0-1570 GCA_036259495.1 Longimicrobiales bacterium
CGGGGAGTTCTTTACTCACCTGCTGTACGGTGCAGCAGGGGTCGACAGCTTCCAGTTCTACCAGCCGGACATGCACCGGATCATACTCTCGGTGGTGCCCGGCCGCGACGCAGATGCCGACCGAAAGACTGCGGTGGAGAATGCGCTGCGCCAGCTCGGGCAGCTGGCGCCCGGGCAGCTCGAGGTGGAGTACCGTGAGGTCGATCAGATCCCGCGGTCGTCGGCGGGGAAACATCGCTTCACACGCTCGGACGTGAGCGCCCCCGTCCACCCGGTCGAGCGCTGAGCGATGTCGCCACCTCAGCAGGTTGAGCCCGGATCGCTCGAGCAGCCGGCCGCTGTCATGCCGCCCCATGCTGTTCGCCTGCTGTTCACCAATCCGGATGTCCGCGTCGTGGAAGATGCCGATGCGGTGGTGGTGACGACCGGATCGGGAGCGATGTCGGCTGACGGGTTACCGATCGACGGAACGATGGTCCGGCTCCGGCTGCGGAACAGCAGCGTGACGGACGTGACGCTGGCACGCTCCGTAACGACCAGCGATGAGCTGTACTTCAACACCACCGACAGCGGCGGAATCACGGTGAGCGATCACTTCCGCAATGCGATCGCCGTGCTTCCGACGGATGAGCGGCGAGTTTCGCAGGAGGCGGTGTGCGATCACTTCCTCTTCCGTACCACGCCCGGTTATTCGACGTACGTGGACGGCATCCAGCGCGTCGGCCAGGGCTCTGTTGTTACGCGGGGACGCTCCGGCGCGGTCAGCGCGGTCGTGGCGCAGACGCTGGATCTCGTGGAAACGCGAGCGAACGGGCTGAAGGATGCGGCGGACGTTCTCGATTCCGCACTGGAGCTCGAGGTCGCGCCGCTTCGGGATCTTCCTGATGTGGCGAATCTGCTGTCCGGGGGGATCGATTCGACGCTCATCCAGTCGTATCTGGGACGGGGCAGAACGCTGAGCTCGTCGATCGACTCACCCGAGTTCCGGTTCGAGGAGTCCTATGCGCGAGCTGCGAGCGGGATACTGGGGACGGAGCACACCGTATGTACGATAGCCGAGCGTGAATATCTGTCACGTCTCGAGGACTGCATCGTGGCACTCGGCGCTCCGCCGCACCACCTTCAGACGGTCCTGCTCGATACGGCCTTCCAGACGGGACCGAGTGGATACGTCACGGCGCAGTTCGCGGACGCATTGTTCGGCTTGGATGCGGCGCGCAGGGCAGCGGCGGTCTGGCCGTGGCGTAGCGTGCTCCGCTCGTTCCGTGCGCCCCCAGTCGTCCCAGCGCGCGTGCGCAAAGCGTGGACGAGCAGGCGCAACACTGCACGGAGCCTCGCGCAGCCTCTTCGCGATCCCGCCGGCTTCGCATCGCGGTTCGCCGTGTATTCGGAGATTCCACTGGCCGAGCAGCTGTTCGGAGCCGACATGGTGGAACGGCGGTTCGCCCGCCGTCACGAATACATCGACGAGCGCATTCGTGTCGGGAGTGAAGGCAGCGAGCTCGCGCGGCAGCTGGAGCAGGGGCACTGGCTGGATTTCTTCTGCGATAATACGGTGAGCATCTGGCGG
>DATABQ010000339.1:0-2318 GCA_036259495.1 Longimicrobiales bacterium
ACGCAAGGCGCGCAGTGCGACGGGCTGCACCTCTGCGATGTACGCGATCAGCGCGCCCAGTGCGCCGAGCAGCGGTGCATCGCCGGGCTCGAATCCGAACCCGTCGAGCGAGCCGACATTGTAGCGGCGCTTCAGCTCGTCGCTGCCATGCTGCGGATCGAACAGCCAGTCCGGCCGGTACGTGCGGCTGATGTTCTCTGCACCCGCCACTTCGTGACCGAGCATGCGCGCAGGCAGCAGCAGCTCCGCAGGCTCGAGCCGTGCCAGCTCGGCCAGCAGCTCGCCCGCACTCGTGCGCAGCACCGACACCTCGCCGGTCGACGCGTCCGCCACGGCGACGGCGACATCATCCTCCGTTTCCAGCAGCGCGACCAGGTGATTGTTGCGTCGCTCCACGAGCAGCGCATCCGCCAGCACCGCGCCGGGAGTCACCGTCTCGACCACTTCGCGGCGAACGATGCCCTTCGCCTCCGCGGGATCCTCGACCTGCTCACAGACGGCGACCCGCCGGCCGAGCCGGATCAGCCGCTGGATGTACTCGTCGCGTGCGCGTGCCGGGACTCCCGCGAGCGGGACGTGCGCCGCGCCGCCGTTGTTGCGGGACGTGAGCGTCAGGCCGAGCAGCTTCGCGCCTTCCTCGGCATCCTCGCAGAACATCTCGTAGAAATCGCCTACGCGGAAGAAGACGAGCGCGTCGGGATGGCGCGACTTGGCGTCTCGCCACTGCTGCATGAGGGGGGTGTCTTCCGGCTTCGGCATGAGGATGCTGCTGCGAACGGGAGTGACGTCAACCCCGAAGGATAGCCGGAAAGGGGTAGTGGCGGCAATCGACGGAGGTCGGAGCGAGATGCCGTGCACCCAGGCACAGAGCCTTGCGTCGCTACCCCTGCGAATCGCATATACCCCGCCTCCTCTCACCTCAGCCATCAACGGATCGCGATGCGACGTTCCGCAGCTGCGCTCGCCGCCGGCATAATGTCGCTCTCATCAGGCGCAGCCGTTTACGGCCAGCAGCCTGTGCCGCTCGACACGGTCCGCGTGGCCGCGGGCTCCCGCCTCATAGCCGGCGCAGCATCGCTCACGCGCAGCGTCGATGTGTTCGACCGTGCAGCGATCGATGCGCTGCCCGCACGCTCGGTGTCGGATGTGATCGCGCGTGCCCTCGGCGCGGACCTGCTCGCGCGCTCGCCCGCGCAGGCGGATCTCTCGATCCGCGGCGGCAGCTTCGAGCAGATTCTGGTGCTCGTGGACGGCGTGCCAGTGAACGACCGTCAGACCGGTCATTTCCATCTCGATCTCGCGGTGCCGCTCGATGCAGTCGAACGGATCGAGGTGCTGCGCGGCCCCGCATCCGCGATCCATGGCTCGTCCGCGATAGGCGGCGTCGTGAACATCGTGACGCGACGCGGCAGGCCGGAGGTCGTCGCGCGTGCGCAGGGCGGCAGTTTCGGCTCGTACGCGGTGGGAGCCGGCGCCGGTCTGACCACCGGAGGCCTGTCCGCCCGTGTCGACGCCGATGTCGATGCATCCAACGGCCATCGTGACGGCACGGATCATCGCGCGACACAGGCACGCGTCACGCTAGGTGGCCCGCTCGGACCCGGCATGGTGCAGGCCGCCGCCGGCTATGCTGCGCGCGATTTCGGCGCGAACGAGTTCTACGCACCCTACGATTCGTACGAGGAAACACGAACGGCTGTCGCATCGCTCGCCTGGCGCAGCCGGCCTGCGACCCTCGTCCTCGAGCCGCGTCTCTCCTTCCGTCAGCACGATGACGATTTCATCCTCGTCCGTGACGATCCGTCGTTGTACCGCAACAGGCACACGACGCGGGAGACCGGCGCAGAACTGGTCGCCCGTTGGCAGGCGGGCGGCCGCATCGCTCTTGCGGCGGGCGGCGAGGCGCACCGCTCGGAGATCGAGAGCAACAGCCTGGGCGAACGCCATGAGGACCAGGTCGCCGGCTTCGCCGAAGCCGCAATCGGCGACGAGGGTTCGGCGTTGCTCACCCTGGGGCTCCGTCTCGACAACCACTCCACGTTCGGCACCTTCCTCTCCTCCTCGGCGGCCGCAGCATACCGCCTTTCCCCCGGATTCCTGCTGCGTGCCTCCGCCGGCAGCGGATTCCGTGCGCCGAGCTGGACGGACCGGTACTACGAGGATCCCGCCAACATCGGCAGCCCGGACCTCGACCCGGAGCGATTCTGGACGGGCGAGCTCGGCGCGGCATGGTCGGCCGGGCCGCTCAGCCTCGACATCGCCGGCTTCATCCGGCACGCCGACGACCTGATCGACTGGGGCCGCGCCGAAGGCGAGGC
>DATABQ010000340.1:0-4695 GCA_036259495.1 Longimicrobiales bacterium
GTCTGCGCGCGCGTTCCTCAGAATGCTCTGCGCGCAGACTGAACACACGAGAACCGCAGGAGTGAATAATGGCAGCACATGCGGGCGACCGCGCTCGCAGGAGCAGTGCCTTCCATTGCAAGCCATGCAATGAGACCGTGCGGGTAAAGGAAGGCGACACGATCCCGGAGTGCCCGAACGGACACAAGACATTAGATGAACGGACGGATGAGAAGGCAATAAGAGTTGACGGCAGCGGCTGGCGGACGTGAGCGCCTGGATACGGAACGTCTGGTCTGCTGTCCGCAACGGCCTCTGGTTCATACCCGGCGTGCTCGCCATCGCGGGGGGTGGACTTGCAGCGGCCCTGATGCGGGGGGAGCGCGCGGGGCTGCTCGGGAGCAGCAGTTCTCGCTGGTGGCTCTATCAGGGCGACGCGGATGGGGCGCGTACCGTGCTCAACGTGATCACGGGAAGCCTCATAACGGTAACGGGCGTGGTGTTCTCCGTCACCATCGTCGCAGTCCAGCTCGCGAGCAGTCAGTACACGCCGCGGGTGCTGCGCAACTTCAGCTCCGACCGCGGCAATCAGTTCGTGCTGGGACTGTTCATCGGTACGTTCATGTACGCCGTGGCCGTGCTGCGCACCGTCCGCTCCAGCGGCGGTCTGGCGGGAGAATTCGTACCGAGAGTGGGCATCACCGTGAGCGTGGTGTTGCTCACCATCTGCGTCGGCGCGCTGATCTACTTCATCAACCACGTCGCGCGCGAGATCCACGTCACAGCCATCATGGACCGCGCCGCGTCGGACACCATACGCAATGTGCGCGAGCTCTTTCCCGAGAACATCGGCAGGGCGGACGCCAACCAATCCAGGGATCCCCGGCTCCTGGAGGAGCCGTCGGTGACCCTGGCGGCCGAGGAGTCCGGTTACCTCCACCTGGTGGATGAGGACACGCTGTTCGAGGGGGGCGAGCGCGAACGTGTCACGATCGGGATGAAGCCACGCATCGGAGATTACGTGCTGCGCGGCCGGCCGCTCGCCGAGCTCTGGTCGGAAGCGGGAGTCAGTGCAGATGCGCGGGAGTCGATCCGCAGGGCATTCGTTCTCGGTCCCGAGCGCACACCTGATCAGGATGTCGGGTACGGTATCATTCAGATCTCGGACATAGCCATCAAGGCGCTTTCACCCTCGATCAACGACCCGACGACGGGCGTCCGCTGTATTAACAGGCTGACGGAGATCCTCGCCGAGCTCGGTTCGCGCAATCCGCCGGAACCACGCCGCACCCGCGACGGTGTCATACGCTTCATCGCGACATACATGACCTTCGACGATGCGATGAAGCTCGCCTTCGACGACATTCGTCATTTCGGTGCGCCGATCCCGATAATTGCCGGGCATCTGCTGCACGCGCTCGGCGAGCTTCGCGCGGTCACACCCCGCGAGCGGGCCGAGACCATCAGGGCTCACGCGGCGGCGGTACTGTTCAGTGCGCGCGATGAGGCCAGCAACCCGCGTGACCGGGCGGCGCTCGATGAGGCGGAGCGGCAGTTCCGCAGCCGCATGGAGTCAGGAGCGCCCGCGGCCTCAAACAGCGTCAGCCGGTAACGAGGTCTCGCGGGCTCAGGCCCTTCCGCAGCGCCTTCAGCTTGCTCCGTGCGTTCTCGTTCTGAAGGAAGGCCGGGCGCAGCGGCGGCTCCGAGAGGAAGCCGCGCTGCCGCAGTCGAGTGAGGGATGGTATGTGCTGGAACCCGATCTTGCCGATGTAGAGCGGCTCCAGCTCGCCGTCTGCCCTGAGATACCCCAGCAGATCGATGAGCCCGCGCAGGTATATCTGATCGCGCGTGAAGCCGCTGCATACGTGGATGCGCGCAGTCACAGCGAAAGCGTTGTACTCGCCGAGCCCGACATCGTTCGTCAATGTGCGGAACGTCTCGACGAATGATGCGCCCTCCTCGAGTGAGTGCACGCCGATCACGCGCGCGGCCAGCGTGCGTAGCCGCATGGGAGTGAAGCCGTCGGCGAAGAACTCCGCCAGCACACCGATCGCTTCCTGCATCTCGTCGTAATCGGAGAGGCCGTTGCGCAGGATCTGCAGCGGCTGGCTCATTCCGTTGTGATAGGTCACGACGTGCGCGCCGACTTCGTGTTGCGTCAGTGCTTCGAGCCGCGTCGGCGGCAGCTCCATGTCGTCTGGCACCAGCAGGTCCCCGTCCGAAGCCTGCAGCGATGCCTGATCCTCCTCCTGGCGGATCTCCGGGCTGAAGTCCGGGTCCTGCTTCCGGTAAATCTCCAGCTCGCGTTCCGCACGTTCGCGGATCCCGTCCGCATCCACCATCTCGTCGTCACCGCCGTTCGAATCCGGCAGATCTTCGATACTCTCGCGGGCGACCTTCAGCAGGCCGTCGCTGACGGGGTGGTAATGAAGCATGCTCTGCGTCAGGAACGTGCGCGTACCCCGCTGCTGCAGCATGTGGAGCTGCCAATCGAGCCCCGCCTGCTTACTCGCCAGCAGGAACTGCAGGTCCACGTCCTCGATCCGGTGGATCGGGAGCGATGCGACGCGACGGCGGAGGCCATCCACATCGACATCGAGCGATGGCGGCCGGAGTGCGGGTGCGCGCTCGAATGCGGCGCTGCGGAACTCCTCCCATGCCGTGTCCAGGTCTTCGCAGGATATGAGTGTGAGGAAGTCAAACGACGATTCGATGTCTGCCAGCGTTCTGTCGATGCTGTGCCACGAATCGCTACCGCTGGACTCGCTTTCTTCCATATTGCTCGAACGCTACTGAGGCCCGCCGTGGGTGGAACGTGCAGGGGCTGTCGGCGCCGCCCTCCACCGCGCCCGGACCAGACCGACCCTTGCCGCAGCCTGTGAGCGTCCGGCGTCGTGGCGTGCCAGCCGGAGGACCGCGTTCCTCAGGACGGCGGTCGGTACATCGGAGCGGAGCACGAGATCCGGCTGGAGTGTGCCCATGAATGAATCCTCGTCCACATTGGCACCGGCCAGGACGATGAGCAGGGACTTCCCGGCGGGCGCACGTCGTTTGTCGATTCTGTACTTCAGCGCTGCGGCTGCACGGATGTCGGCGCGGTCGGAGCTCGCCTCGAGCAGTATGATGTCGGGAGACAGGATGTCCGCGCGTCTCAGCGCCTCGGTTCCACTGGCTGCAACGGAAGCCCACCACCCGGACTGACTGAGCGCTCGAGCGATGTTACCGGCCCGTTCAGCCCCCGGCACGACGACGAGCACGCAGTTTCTCAAAACAGCTCCCTGCGGTGGGTAAAAGCACCTTGTCGGCAAAGTAGAAGTGCAAGACCGGGGCCGGCGAATGTCACATCTGCGTGCGCTCAGACGAGCGGCACGTGGTCTATGCGCACTCGGGGACTTCCCGCAGTACCCCGAGCCGATCCATGGCAGCACCGACGAGCGTCTCGGCTGCCAGCCAGCGCGTCGCGACGACCAGATCGTCGCACTCCCGGTGGAACGCCCTCAGCCGGTCGGCGCCCGTCCCATCATCGATGATCCCTGCGACATCCGTGAGGGCGGACGTCTCGCCGATCATGTCTGCGGCGGGTGCAAGCGCGTCGAGCAGACGCAGCACGGCATCGCTTGCGCTTTCGAAGCCCGGCTCGACCTCCGGGTTGACGAACCGTGCCCGCAGCCCGGACCGGCACGCCCTCCAGCAGTCGTCCGCGAGCGCTGCGTCCATGGCTTCGGGTCCCCAGTGCGTGGCACTCGGGGTGAGCATCCCTTCCGCAGCGGCGAAGACGAGTGTCCGTATGAGTGCGGCGATCGCAACCGCATCGCTGATGCGCGGACATACATCGCACATGCGAAACTCCAGCGTCGGATACGCCGCATGGGGGCGGATGCTCCAGTACAGGTTCCGCTCGTCACCGATCACACCCGCGCGGAGCATCCCGTCGACGTAGCGCCGGTAATCGGCATCGCATGCGAGCCGCGGCGGCGGGCCCGCGCCCGGCCAGCGTCGCCATAGGACCATCCTGTACGAATCGTAGCCGCTGTCCTCCCCCTCGAAAAACGGGGAGCTGCACCCGAGCGCCGTGAGATGCGGGATGTAGTCGCGGAGGATGTTCAGCAGGCGCATGCGGTCACCTTCGACCGCGACGTGGATGTGCATGCCGAAGTTGTGCTCGTCGCGCGCTATCCTGCCGTACGTCTCAGCCATGCGTGCATAGCGTTCGCCGCCGGAGAGCTGCTGTCCGCGCCAGTCGCTGAACGGGTGTACGCCCGCGGCGACGATCTGGAGATCCTGCGCGCCCGCAGCCACGGCTGCCTGGGCTCTCAATCTCCTCAGCTCACGCCGCACGCCCTCGGACGATTCACAGACGAGCGTGCCGATCTCTATGGTCGAAGCCTGCAATTCCGTCCGGATCTCGCCGGTCCAGTCGCCCGCGAGCACGCTCTGAGCGCTGCTCATCAACTCGGACGTGGCGGCATCGACGAGCTGGTATTCTTCTTCGACGCCGATTGTGAAATTGCTCATGCGAGCTGCAGCGGGCCGTGAATACGCGTGGGCGGGAATCGCATTGATACGTCCTCCGTTCAGCGCGGAGGCTCCCGTTCAGGCAGGAACCCGCGTCGCACTCCATCTCGAACAGGGCTGCTGCACGGGGCGGCGTACATCCCGTGAGCAGTTCGACGCCGGCGCACTGAACCGTTGCAAGCCACGGGCCTGCCCGGTCTG
>DATABQ010000341.1:0-2603 GCA_036259495.1 Longimicrobiales bacterium
GATGCCCGGCCGGGTCTGGAAGTCTGGCTGGCGGAAGGTGTGAGTGGCGGCGAGGCATGCAAGTGGCTGCCGATCGAGGTGGTGCTGGAGCATGTCGGTGCGCCGCAGCTCCGTAACGCGCGCACGCTCGCAGCGCTGCACGCCGTGGCACGGTCGGAGCTCGGCGCGCACACGCCCCTGTCGGTGAACGGCAGCGGACCCAGCGGAGCGAACGCCGCATATCCGATCTTCGAGCGAGCAGTGTCAGCGGCACGCGTCCCGGCGCTGCTGGAGAGTATCAAGGCGCGCGACGTAGCGCCGGAACTGCTGCTGAATCCGGAGCTCAGCCGGCTCGCGTTCGATGAGCGCATTCTCGTGATCGCGGAAGACGAGCGCACTCCGCTGCTGGAGCGCGTGCGTTTCCTGTCCATGTTCGGCGCCCGGATCGACGACTTCTTCATGACGCGGATAGCGGAATTCAAGAAGCAGGTCGCAGGGGGAGAGACAGAGCCGAGCATCGACGGATTGACGCCGGAGGCGCAGCTTGATGTGACGCGGATTCGCGCGCGGCGGGTCCTCGATCGAGCGTATCGGCTGCTGATCGGCGAGCTGCTGCCGGCGCTGGAAGGCGAGGGCATTCGTATCCGGCGCTGGGCCGACCTGAGCGACGACGAGCGGAGGTACCTGCGTCGCAACTATGAGCCGCAGGCGGAAGCCGTGCTCACGCCGGTCATTGCCGATCCGACGCACCCGTTCCCGCACATGCGCAACCTGCGTCCGGCGATCGCGGCCATCATGCGGCTGCCCGAGAGCACGGACGATCACTTCGTGGCAATCGAGCTGCCCAGCGGCATGCCGCGGTTCGTGCAGCTGCCGAATTCGCGCGATTTCATTCCGCTCGAGGAGCTGATCCTCGCGTGGCTGCCCACGCTGTACCCGGGGCTGCATGTCGTGCAGGCGAATACGTTCCGCGTGGCGCGCAGCGCGGTGGTCGAGTTCGACGAGGAGCCGGAGGGCGGTGTGCTGGCGGCTGTGGAAGAGCAGGTTGCGCAGCGGCCGTTCGGCGAGGTGGTGCGGCTCGAGGTGGAGAGCGGCATGCCGGGGGCCCTACGCGACCGGCTGCTGCGCGAGCTCCAGTTCGAGCTGCCGGTAGTGATGACCGGCCTGTCACACGACGATGTCTATCCGGTCGAGAGTCTCGTGGACCTGGCGGCCCTTCGTGAGCTCGCGACGATCGACGCTCCCGATCTACGGTTCCCGCCGCAGGAGCAGGGTACGCCGCTCGACGCGGACCGCCCGATCTTCGATCAGCTGCGCGAGCGCGATGTGCTCGTGCGGTTCCCGTTCGATTCGTTCGAGGAGACGGTCGAGCGGCTCCTCGAAGAGGCGGCGGATGATCCGGACGTGTTGTCGATCAAGATCACGCTCTATCGGACGGACGCCAAGTCGCGGCTGGTGCAGGCGCTCGCGCGGGCACGCGGCATCGGGAAGGACGCATTCGCGCTTGTCGAGCTCAAGGCCAGTTTCGATGAGCGGCGCAACATCGAGTGGGCGCGCTCACTCCAGAACGCGGGCATTCACGTCGTCTTCAGTCCCACGAGCATCAAGGTGCACGCGAAGATCGCGCTCATCGTGCGGCGTGAGGAAGACGGCATCAGGCGATACGTCTACATCGGAACCGGCAACCTGAATGCAGCGACAGCGCGCGGTTACACCGACGTGGGCCTGCTCACGGCGGATGTCGAGGTGGCCGAGGAAGTGAATGATGTCTTCAACCTGCTGACGGGATATTCAGGCGCGAGCGAGTTCCGGCATCTGCTCGTTTCGCCGTTCACGATGCGTGACCGCTTCATGGCGTTGATCGATCGCGAGATCGAACACGCTAAGGCAGGACGCGGCGGCCGTATACGCATTCAGATGAACGGACTCGCAGACCGCCCCATGATCTCGGCATTGTACCGTGCCGCGCACGAGGGCGTGAAGATCGACATGATGGTCCGCGAGATATGCTGTCTCCGCCCGGGTGTCGAGGGACTGTCGGAGAACATCCGCGTCGTGAGCAAGCTCGGACGCTTTCTCCAGCACTCGCGCATCTACTGCTTCCACAATGCCGGCGAGCCGGAGTACTTCATCGGATCCGCAGACTGGCGGCCGCGCAACCTGTCCAAGCGTGTCGAGGTGATCACGCCGGTTCGTGCGGAGGAGCACCGCGCGACGCTGGATCGGATACTCGAGGATATTCTGAACGACTCCGACGCCTGGACGCTCCAGCCGGACGGATCCTACTTCCGCGGGGAAGAGGTCGTGCCCGAGCGGACGTCAGCTCAATAGTGAACCTCATGTCGCAGGTAGTTCAGCGATAGCCTGACGCCTGCAGCTCGAACAATTCGGCGTAGCGGCCCTTCTGCGCCAGTAGCTCCTCGTGCGTGCCAATGGCTTCGACCTGTCCGTTGGCCAGCACGAGAATGCGGTCGGCCATGCGCACGCTGGAGAAGCGATGGGATATCAGCACCGCGCTCCGGCGATGGCTCAGCTCCTTGAAGCGCTGGAATACTTCGAACTCGGCGCGCGCATCCAGTGCGGCCGTCGGCTCGTCGAGGATCAACAACTGTGCATCGCGCATG
>DATABQ010000342.1:0-2186 GCA_036259495.1 Longimicrobiales bacterium
CTGGCCAGAGACCTCGAGATGACGGACGATCAGCGCGACCAGACGGAGCGCGTGCTCCGGGAGAGCGGGTTGCGCCGCCACGCGCTGAGCCGCGAGTCATCCCGGCTGCGCTCACGCCTCTATCGCGCCGCACGCGACTCGACCACGGCGGACGCAGAGTTCGTTCGGCTGCTGGAGGAGTACGAGACACTGCGCGCTCGCGAGCATGATCTCTGGCGACAGGCTCAGGATCAGCTCGCCCGCATTCTGGATCCGCGGCAGCGCACCCAGTTTCTGCTGGCCTGGGCACGGTTCCAGGACGATATGCGCGAGATCATTGCGCGCCGCATGCGTGACCAGGACGACGGCGACCGTGATCGCGACCGCCGGAGCGACGGTGATCGACACGACGATGACCGGAACATTCCCGGCCTCATCGATTGACGCTTCCTCGCGCCGTCCGCGCGGCCCTGTAACCGGATCGAGAACCCTGCGACCGGACCGGAAGACCCACGTCGCTTGATGCGCCCACCCATGGCGGCTAGCTTCGCATCATGCGCATACGCCTCCTGCTCTTCGCATTGTACCGCGACCTGACCGGTGTCAGTGAGCTGGAGATCGATGTGCACGAGGGCAGCAGCGCCGCCGCCGCCGTGACCACGCTGCGCGCGACGGACACCCGCTTTGCCCGACTTCCCGAACGGCCCGTTATCGCTGTCAACCGCGAATATGCCGAGCTCGACGTACGCCTGTCCCATGGCGATGAGCTTGCCCTGCTTCCTCCCGTCGCGGGAGGCTGAGTGCATACGCGCGTGACACGCGACGTCATCGAGCCGCAGGGCGTTCTCGACCTCGTCGGCTCACCGGCCGATGGTGCTGCCATCCTCTTTCTCGGCACCGTGCGCGAGCAGAACGATGGACGCGCCGTCAGCGGAATGCGCTATGACGCATTCGTGGAAATGGCCGAGCCGGTGCTGCGCGAGATCGCCGGTGAGGCCGCCATCCTCGCGGGCAGCGACCGTATCGCCGCAGTGCATCGAGTCGGTGACCTCCCGATCGGCGCCGTGAGCGTCGCGATCGCGGTCAGCTCGCCCCATCGCGCAGAAGCCTTCGATGCCGCCCGCTACGTCATCGAGCAGATCAAGCAGCGCCTGCCCGTCTGGAAGCACGAGCACTACCTCGATGGTGAGGCGGAATGGCTGTCGGGAACGGTACCGCCGGTGAGCCGGTGACGACTGAACGGCGGTCCGAGCTCGAAGAGGCGGCCGATCACCGGCGTGCGCTCGCAGAGCAGGTGAGCGCGTCAGCGCAGGGTGGTCCGGCGATGCGCGACGGCTTCGGCCGGCGCATCGAATACCTCCGCATTTCAGTCACTGACAAGTGCAACCTGCGCTGCGTGTACTGCATGCCCGCCGAAGGGCTGCCGTGGCTCGGCCGTTCCGAGATCCTCACGTACGAGGAGATCGTCCGTATCGTCAGTGACATGGCGGCGCTGGGGCTGCGCCGCGTACGGCTCACGGGCGGTGAGCCGCTCGTGCGCAAGGACCTGCCTCGGCTCGTTGCGATGCTCCGCGACATCGACGGCATCGATGACATAGCCCTTTCCACCAACGCGGTGCTGCTTCCCGCACTCGCACGGCCGCTGCGCAATGCCGGCGTGGATCGCGTCAACATCTCGCTCGACTCTCTCAGGCCCGACCGTGTGGACGCGCTCGCGCGTCGACCCGGCTCCCACGCCGCGATCTTCGATGGCCTGCGCGCAGCCGAAGACGTCGGATTCTCGCCGATCAAGGTCAACGCGGTCATCATGCGCGGGCGCAACGACGACGAGATCGAGGACTTCGCACGCATCACGCTCGAGCGGCCGTGGCACGTCCGGTTCATCGAGGTCATGCCCGTCGGTGACAACCTCGGCATCAGCGCCGCCGAGTACGTCTCCTCACTCGAGATGCTCGAGCGGCTCCGCGGAATGGGCGAGCTCCGGCCGGTCACCGGCCCGGCAGGCAACGGCCCCGCGACGTACTTCCAGCTCGATGGCGCGGCAGGCACGGTCGGCGTCATCACACCCATGAGTCACAACTACTGCGACCGCTGCAACAGGATGCGGCTCACCGCGAACGGCAGTCTTCGCCCATGTCTCTTCGGCGACATCGAAACGGACCTGCGCACGCCGCTCCGTGCCGGCGAGCCGCTCGAGCCGCACATCC
>DATABQ010000343.1:0-4208 GCA_036259495.1 Longimicrobiales bacterium
ACGCAGTGGCTGGAGCGCACGCTCGACGACTCGGCCAATCGCCGCATCGCGATACCCGAGGCCTATCTCGGAATCGATGCCGTCCTCCTGCTCCAGCACAACGTCAGTGCCGGGCTCGTCGTACGGCCGGGCGTGATCCGCCGACACCTGGACGATGAGCTGCCGTTCATGGCGACGGAGACGATCCTCATGCATGCGGTGCGTGGCGGCGGAGACCGTCAGGATCTGCACGAGCGGATCCGCCGTCACTCCGTTGCGGCCGCGGAGCGCGTGAAGGATCACGGCGAGCGGAACGATCTGATGGAACGCATCATCGGCGATGCGACGTTCGGTATGCAGCGCGAGGAGATCGAAGGTATGCTCGACCCGGCACGATTCACGGGACGGGCAGCGGAACAGGTGGAACTATTCCTGAAGAACGAGGTGGATCCGGTGCTCGAGAGACTGGTTGAAGAAGACGCCATCCCGGAGCTGCGCGCATGAGCGGGGCTATCGGACAGACCGACCTGCCGCTGCCGCTGGTTGCGCGCGGCAAGGTTCGCGACGTGTATGCGGTGGGCGACGACCGCCTGCTGATCGTGGCAACGGACAGGATCAGCGCGTTCGACGTCGTGCTGCCACAGCCGATTCCCCGCAAGGGTGCGGTGCTGACCCAGCTGACGGCGTGGTGGCTGACGAAGATCGCCGACATCACGCCCAACCACCTGATCAGCCCGGATGCGGACGTGATTGCGGACGCCGTGCCCGAGCTCGCGGATACGCGTGAGATATGGGGGCGCCGCTCGATGCTGGTACATCGGGCGAAAGTAGTGCCGATCGAATGCGTGGTGCGCGGCTTCATCTCCGGCTCCGCATGGTCGGAATACCGCAAGCGCGGCACACTTGCCGGCGAGCCGCTGCCGGAAGGGCTGCGCGAGAGCCAGCGGCTCGACCCGCCGATCTTCTCGCCAGCGACGAAGGCCGAAACGGGTCATGATGAGAACATCACGTTCTCACAGATGCGGGATGCGGTCGGAGCGGAGCTGGCAGAGGATCTGCGCCGCCGGAGCCTCGCGATCTACCAGCGCGGGCGTGATATCGCGGCAGACGCGAACATCATCCTCGCGGACACGAAGTTCGAGTTCGGCACGCTGCCGGATGGAACGCTCGTCCTGATCGACGAGGTGCTGACACCCGACTCATCGCGCTTCTGGCCGAAGGAGTCGTTCGAAGTCGGCCGCGGTCAGCCGTCACTCGACAAGCAGCCCGTGCGCGACTACCTGGAGAGCCTCGTGAGCGCGGACAGGTGGAACAAGGAGCCGCCGCCGCCCGATCTCCCGGCGGAGGTCGTCACCGAAACATCGGAGCGCTACCTGGGCGTGTTCCGCCGCCTGACCGGCGTATCGCTCGACGAGTTCCCATCGCACGACCCTGCCGCGAGCGGGAGCGGCGCGGCACCGGGCGGCGCGCGACCGTGACCGCTCGATGAGGCCGGTCCGCCCACGGCTTCAGCGCGGTGTCATCATCGTGCCGAGCGCGCTCACGCTCGGCAACCTGCTGTTCGGCATCTGGGCGGTTGTATCCGCGGCTCGCGGCGACTTCGAGAACGCGGCCTGGCTCATTGTATTCGCGGGGATCTTCGACACCGTCGACGGACGGGTCGCGCGCGCGACGTCGACGGGCAGCCGGTTCGGCGAAGAGCTCGACTCGCTGGTGGACGCCATCAGCTTCGGCGTCGCACCCGCGCTCATCATCTACTTCCTGTTCCTGAACGACGGCACGTGGGGCTGGGTCGCGGCGTTCTTCTACGTATCGAGCACGGTCATACGGCTGGCGCGCTTCAATGTGGAGCAGGCGGGGCACGCGAAGGTCTCGTTCCACGGCCTGCCATCGCCGTCTGCGGGCATGACGCTCGCCACGTTCTATCCGTTCAGCCAGACCGACTTCTTCCAGACCTATCTGCTCGACTGGCGCTGGCCGGAGCTCATCACCGGGCTCATGATCGTGCTCGGCTTCCTCATGATGAGCCACGTGCTCTATCCCGTGGTGCCGAAGTTCGGCTTCCGCACGCGACGCGGTATTGTCACCGGGCTGTTCATGCTGTCGTGCATCATCGCGGCCATTGTCATTCCTTCGATCTTCTTCTTCCCTGCCTTCATCGGCTACGTCTGCTACGGCCTCCTGAAGTCGCTCGCGATCGGGTTCTTCGAGCGGATGCCTGACACGGACCCGATGCTCGATGAGGAGGAGGACGAGGGCGATGAAGCGGGTGCGGAGCTGCGCGACATCGACTACACGGAGCTGTCGCCATGGCAGCGCTACAGGCGGCAGCGACAGGTGAGACGTCATTACGGTCCGAACGACCAGGAGGATATTCTGTGAGCAGTTACACGGCTGAAGTGCGGATCACGCCCCGCGCGGGATTGCTGGATCCGGAGGGCAAGGCGGTCCAGAACGCACTTCATTCCCTCGAGTTCGATGGCGTTGAGGACGTGCGTGTCGGACGCCTCATTCGCCTGCGCCTGAACGCTGACGATGATGCGGGCGCACAGCAGACCGCTGACGACATGTGCCGGAGGCTTCTCGCCAATCCGGTTACGGAGGATTACGAGATCGTGCTCGTGAAGGGAAGCTGATGCGCGCTGCGATTGTCACGTTCCCCGGCTCCAACTGCGATTACGACTGCTTCAAGGCCGTGACGGAAGTGCTCGGTGAGGACGCGTATTTCGTATGGCACCGGGAGACAGCGGTCGGTGACTGCGATCTGGTCATCCTGCCGGGCGGATTCAGCTACGGCGACTATCTGCGCGCGGGTGCGATCGCGCGCTTCAGTCCGATCATGCAGGACGTTCAGCGCTTCGCGGCCGAGGGCGGCCACGTGCTCGGCGTGTGCAACGGCTTCCAGGTGCTGTGCGAAGCCGGGATGCTGCCGGGCGCGCTCGTTCGCAACCGGTCGCTGAAATTTCAGGGGGAACGTGTATACATCCGGGTCGAAAACACCGACACCGCGTTCACTGTGCACTACGAACCGGAGCAGCTGCTGCACCTGCACATAGCGCACGGCGAGGGCAACTATGTGGCCGACGCGGGCGTCATCGAGCGGCTCGAGGCGGAGCGCAGAGTGATCTTCCGCTACGTCGACGAGAGCGGGCAGGTGACGGACGAAGGCAACGCGAACGGCTCGATGAACAACATCGCCGGCATCATCAACGAACAGGGCAACGTGCTCGGCCTGATGCCGCATCCGGAGCGGTCCGTGGAGGCGCTGCTCGGCTCAAAGGACGGCCTGCCGATCTTCACGTCGCTCGCCGAACGCCTCGCGACGGCCGGGAGCTCCGCATGACGACGAACAAGTCCGGCGGCATGGACCACGTCATCGCATCTGCAGGGACGAAGCCGGGCGCAGCCGCTGACGCTGTCGCCGGTGCAGCCGCTGACGCCGGCACCGGTGCAGCCGCCCACGCTGGCACCGGCGCAGCCTCCAACGGAGCGCCGCAGCCACGCCAGGGCGATCCGAACGTGACCGCCGCGCTCGTTGCGGAGCACGGGCTGAGCGAAGAGGAATACCGGCTGATCCGCGCAGCCCTCGGTCGCGAAGCGACATTCACCGAGCTCGGCGTCTTCAGCGCGATGTGGTCGGAGCACTGCGGGTACAAGAACTCGAAGCCGCTGCTGCGCCAGCTGCCGGCGAAAGCGCCGTGGGTGCTCCAGGGCCCGGGTGAGAACGCGGGTGTCATCGACATCGGTGACGGCTATGCAATCGCGTTCAAGATCGAGTCGCACAATCACCCTTCGGCCGTCGAGCCGTACGAGGGCGCGGCGACCGGTGTCGGCGGCATTCTTCGCGACGTGTTCACGATGGGTGCGCGGCCGATCGCAGTGCTCGATTCGCTGCGCTTCGGCTCTCTCGCGCGGCCGCGCGTGCGCTATCTGTTCAGCGGCGTCGTCAAGGGCATTGGCGATTACGGCAATGCGGTCGGCATTCCGAACATCGGCGGCGAAGTCTGGTTCGACGATGCGTATGAGGGCAATCCTCTCGTGAACGCGATGGCGATCGGTCTCATGCGCACGGATGAGCTGATCCGCGGCGAAGCGACCGGCGTCGGCAATCCGATCATGGCGGTCGGTGCGCGCACCGGGCGCGACGGCATACATGGCGCCACGTTCGCATCGGAGGAGCTGAGCGAGGAGACGGAGGCGAAGCGGCCGCAGGTACAGGTCGGCGATCC
>DATABQ010000344.1:0-1864 GCA_036259495.1 Longimicrobiales bacterium
CCACCACGCGTGCATCTACACCCAGCAGCTCGATTCCCACCACTGAGATCCGAACCGCTGCGTCTATTACGATCCCTTTATCGAGCACCCGGTCGAGCACATCGACCAGGACGTGTCCGGAGCTTCCACTCTCGCGCGCCATCTCGCCTCTCGCAGGGCAAGTGTAACCGGCGATTCTTGTGCAATGTGCATGCTTGCGGCGTTCAGGCGCGGCCCAGAAGCCGCCGCAGCAGCCGCGGCTGTGCCGGTGTGCGAACATGCGTCTGACAGTTGTCGCAGTCGCCGCACATCGCCATCGCGTCCGGATCGCCGAAGTAGCGGAGGATGAAGCCGCGGCGGCACTCGCGTGTGCGTGCATAGCCGTCCATGGCATCGAGGCGTCCGAGCTCGTGGCGGCGCCGGGCCAGCGCGTCGTCCCAGTCGATGACGCCGTCGAGCATCAGCTCGCCTGCACCGTTGTCGCGGAGCACGTGCTGGCGCCGGAGTATCCGGATGACGGCGTCGGCCTGTCGCGGCGCGATGGCGGCGCCGCGCGCGGCAATGTTCGAGATGTCATGTGAGCGCAGCGACGTCTCACGCGCGAGCAGCGTGACGATCGTCTCGATCAGCTCACGCGACGGATGCGACTGGTCGATCATGAAGTCGTGCACCTGGCGGTCGCCCACTGCGTACAGCATGACGCAGCGGCCGCGTTCACCATCGCGCGATGCGCGCCCGGCCTCCTGGTAGTACGCCTCGAGGCTGCCGGACATCGCGTAGTGCGCGACGAGCCGAACGTTCGGCTTGTCGATGCCCATGCCGAAAGCGCACGTTGCTACGACTACCTGTGCATCGCCGCGCATGAACGCGTCCTGCTGCTTCTCACGATCCTTCGCACTCATGCCTGCGTGGTATGCGATGGCACTGAGTCCCGCGCGCCGGATCATGTCGGTGAGCGAATCCACCGCCTTGCGCGTCGGCGCGTATGCGATGGAGACGCCATCTGTCTGTTCGCGCAGGAGGCGCAGCAACAGCATGTCCTTCGCCTTGCGATCCTCGGCGCCGACGACACTCCAGGCGAGGTTAGGGCGATCGAAGCCTTTCACGATGATTTCCGGATCGCGGAGCCGCAGCTGCTTCGTGACATCCTCGCGCACCGCGGGCGTTGCCGTGGCGGTGAGCGCGACGACGGGACAGCCGAGCTCCTCGCGCACATCGCCGAGTCGCAGGTACGACGGCCTGAAATCGTGGCCCCACTGGCTTACGCAGTGCGCTTCATCGACCGCGAGCAACGTGACGCCGAGTGAAGGCAGCTCGCGCCTGAACGTCTCCGTGTCGAAGCGCTCGGGTGCGACGTAGAGCAGCTTCAGCTCACCGCTGCGCGCTGCGGCGAGGGTGGCGTCGGCTTCGTCACGCGGGATCGTCGAGTTGATGAGTGCGGCGGGCGCTCCGGCGCTGACGAGCGCGTCCACCTGGTCCTTCATGAGCGAGATGAGCGGACTGACGACGATCGTGAGGCCATTGCGGGTGAGTGCGGGGACCTGGTAACACAGGCTCTTGCCGCCGCCGGTCGGCATGAGCACGAGCACGTCGCGGCCGGTGAGGACGGCTGCTACGGCAGCGGTCTGACCACCGCGGAAGTCCGGATAGCCGAAGTAGCGCTGGAGTACTTTGCGGGCGTCGTCGAGTGTTGCAGACATGTCGGGAGGATAGGGCGTGGCGCGGGGCGGGTACATGGCGGGATCGGCCGTCTTGTTGCGCCTTGCTGGCGGCGCGGGCTGTTTCTTTTCACGCAGAGCCGCGGAGGAGCAGAGTCGCAGAGGCATCCTCCTGCATTGTGTCCTGCGTACGATTCGCGGCTGAGCAGGATTCGATTTTTTTTATT
>DATABQ010000345.1:0-5465 GCA_036259495.1 Longimicrobiales bacterium
CGAGCGCGCCCGCCGGCCCCGCACGCGAGAGCAGCATGTAGACGACGAGGCCGACTACGACGGGCGCGCTCGAGCTGCTGTTCACGCCCGTTGCGATGATCGTAGCTCAGGCGGTGCTCGCCGCACCCTACGTCGCAGGCATCAGTCTCGCCGCGGTGCAGGCGGTCCCACCGGACGTGCGACTGCAGGCGCGCGCGCTCGGTGCTTCCCCGCTCCTCTCGCTCTGGATGCATCTGCGCGAGGCACGTCTCGGGATCGGTGCGGCGATCGTCGCAGGGTTCGGCGCGGTGATTTCGGAGGTCGGCGCCGTGATGATGGTCGGGGGCAACATCGCGGGTGAGACGCGCGTGATGACGACGGCGATCGTGCTCGAAACCAGGCGCGGCAACTTCGCGACGGCAATCGCAATGGGTGTCATCCTGCTGGCGCTGGCGTTCGCGGTGAACCTCGCACTGACGCACGCACAGCAGGGACGCGCGCTGGCGGCGGAGCGCCGGACGTGGTGATGACGAGCGCGCGCCCCGCCACTCCGCTGCTGGAGGCCCAACGCATCGTGCGTCGCTACGGCGCCCGTACTGTGCTCGACATCGAAAGCCTCTCTGTCCAGTCGGGTGAAGTGCTGGGTATCGTCGGGCCGAATGGCGCGGGCAAGTCCACGCTTTTCCGTACGCTGCTGCTGCTCGAGCGGCCGGACGCTGGGGAGATCCGGCTGGACGGTGTGCCCATGAAGCATGGCGATGCGCGCGCGCGGGGGCGGCTGGCCGGCGTATTTCAACGGCCCGTGCTTTTTACGGGGACGGTGCAGCAGAACGTCGCGTTCGGACTCCGTTCAGCGGGAGTCACGGGTGAGCGGCAGCGTCAGCGCGTGGCGACTGCGCTGGAGTGGCTGGAGCTGGGGGATCTCGCATCGCGCCGCGTGCAGACGCTGTCGGGTGGTGAGGCGCAGCGTGTTGCGCTCGCGCGCGCGCTGGTGCTCGAGCCTGAGATTTTGCTGCTCGACGAGCCAACATCGAGCCTCGATATCAGCGTTCGCCGGCGCTTCAGACAGGACCTGGAGACGGTGGCGCGAAAGCGCGCGGGCAGTATCGTGCTCATCACGCACGATGCCACTGAGGCATTCGGACTGGCGGATCGCATTGCCGTGATGCACGATGGAAGGATCGCGCAGGCTGGCACTCCCGACGAGATCATGCTGCGGCCCGGTACGCCGTTCGTCGCCGAGCTGACGGGCGCGGAGCTGCTGCTGCACGGGGTGGTGGAGGCGGTGGAGGATGGTCTGGCCTCGATCCGCGTCTCCGAGCAGGTGGTACTGTGGGCGGCACTGTCCGGCGATAGCGCGGTTCGGAAGGGAACGGCGGCGGCCGTGGCATATCGTCCGGAAGACGTGAGTCTCGCGCCCGGCGGCACGGAGCTGGAAACGAGTGCAATCAACCGGATCGGTGCGCGCGTGGAGGCGGTCGTACCGGCCGGAGCGCTGACACGCGTGCGCATTCGCGCTGCGGATGGCATTCTACTGACAGCGCTGCTGACGCGGCGCAGCGTTGCGGCGCTGGGACTGTCGCAGGACAGTCCGGTGATCGCCCACATCAAGGCGGCCGCGCTTCACGTATGGCCGCGCGATACATCATGACTCTGAGGGGAGCACCATGAACGGCACACGCAGCATGACGGACCGCATGCTCGGCGCGGCGCAGCTCCACATCGATGTCTACGAGGAGGTCGAGGCGGACACGACCGCAACCGGCCAGGCGGCGGGCGTGGTAGCGATCGTCGCCATCTGCTCAGCGGTCGGCGGGATCGGCGGCGGTGCACAGGCCGTGCTCGGCGGGCTCGTCGCCGCGCTCGTCGGCTGGCTGATCTGGGCGGGTGTCACCTACCTGATCGGCGACAAGCTGCTGGGCGGCACGGCGACCTGGGGTGAGCTGCTGCGCACGCTCGGGTTCGCGCAGGCGCCGGGCGTCCTGTTCCTGCTCGGCATCATTCCGCTGCTCGGGAGTCTCGTCGTGGTGATCGTGGGGCTGTGGCTTCTCGTGACTGGCGTGGTCGCGATACGGCAGGCGCTCGACTTCGGCACCGGCCGCGCCATAGCGACCGCCCTCCTCGGATTCATTCCCTACATCATTCTGCGGGCGATCCTGCAGTTCTGATGAGCGCAGCGCGGCACGACGAGCAGCCGGTCTGGATCGCCCTGAACGGCGTCCGGCGCGTCGTGCTGTCCTGCTCACCGCATGAGCCGGCCGCGCTCGCGCTGGGACATGTGCTCGCCGAAGGATGGCTCCGCAGCAGGGCTGATGTTCACGCGCTCGCCGTTTCACCCGATGCTGATGAGCGACGTCACGGCGTCTCGATCGAGATCGACTCCGACGCACTCGAAAGCGCCGAGGTCGTGCGACGCCATCAGGTGCTGCACGGCTGCGGCCTGCGTCATGTGCTCGACTGTGATCCGCACCACCTCCAGCCGGTCGAGCCGCCTGAGCATCCGATCGACGCAGTGCCCCTGCTGCGCTCGCTCTTCGCAGCGTCAGACAGCGAAGCGCCCGATGGCGGCGTGCATGCAGCCGCGCTCTCGGATGGGACGTCGCTCATTTCAATCTCGATCGATGTTGCACGTCATTGCGCAGTGGATCGCGCAATCGGCCTGGCTCTGGACTCGCGCGATCAGCTGAACGATCTGGGTCTCGTGTGCACCGCGCGTATCAGCGGAGCGATGGCGCTGAAGGCGGTGCGGGCCCGCCTCGGCTGGATCGCCAGCCGCAGCATCGCGACAGCCCTCGCGCGCGAGATTGCCGAAGCGTACGGTCTGCTGCTGCTCGAGCGCGCGGGCAGACCGTCGGTCCGGGACACCGGCGTGACGGCCGCCGCGACGAACCACAACCCATGAATGCTGACGCGCACGGCCGCGAAGGCGGGCAGGTGACGGGGGCCATCATTGCCGGGGGTGCAAGCTCGCGGTTCGGCAGCCCGAAAGCACTGGCCGAAGTCGGCGGTGTGCGCATTGTCGATCGGGTCGCGCGTGCGCTGCGGGATGCAGTCGATGAGATCATCGCCATCATCAACGATGAGCAGCTGGCACTCGAGGTGGGGCTCCCGCATCGGCCGGATGTGCTCCAGGGTGCTGGCGCGCTCGCGGGCGTGCATGCGGCGCTCGTGTGGGCGCAGGAGCGATGCAGCCACGGCGTTGTGGCGGCAGGGTGCGACATGCCGTTCGTGTCATCCGCACTGCTGATCGAGCTGCTCGCCCATGCCCCGGAACACGACATCGTCCTTCCGGCCAGCCCGGGGCCGCGCGGTGTCGAGCCGCTGTGCGCGTTCTACTCGACCTCGTGCATCGCGCCGATCGAGGCGTCCATCGCTCGCGGTGACGCGCGCATGATCGGCTTTCATTCGCACGTCCGCGTGCACACGCTCCCGCCGGATGCGGTGCGCGAGTTCGGCGATCCCGCCATTCTGTTCATGAATCTGAATACCGAACAGGATCGCGTTCAGGCCGAGCTCTTGGTGCGGGAGATGTCGTGAGGGAGGCGGACTGGCTGGATATTGCGGATGCGCTTCGCATCATGCTGGATCAGGTAGCGCCGCTCGAGGCGGAGCGTGTGACCCTCGATGCCGCATTCGGCCGTACGCTCGCGCAGCCCGTCATCTCCCCCATCGATCAGCCGCCCTGGGACAACAGCGCAATGGACGGCTTCGCCGTCATCTCCAGCGATGTTCGCGGCGCGACTGCCGATTCTCCGGTCATGCTCGAGGTGATCGAAGACATACCGGCCGGTGCGCTGCCGCAGCGAGCACTCACGCCGGGGCGTGCGAGCCGCATCATGACGGGCGCACCCATGCCGGTCGGCGCGGATGGTGTGATCCGGATCGAGCATACCGGGCCGAGCGCCGAAGGACGTGTCGCGGTCCTGCGCGACGACGACGCCGGGCGGAATGTGCGCCGCCGGGCGGAGGACATCGCCTCGGGCGAAACGGTACTGGAGCACGGGCGGCATCTGCGCGCCGGCGAAGTGGGTGTGCTCGCGATGGTCGGAGTGACGGACCCCGTCGTGTACCGCCGGCCGCGTGTCGCACTGCTCGCGACGGGCGACGAGCTCGTCGAGCCCGATCGCGTTCGCGACGTCATCGCAGGCACCCACATCATCAACTCGAACACGCCCGCTCTCGCAGCGGGGCTCCGCGCCGCCGACTGTGAGCCGGTGCCGCTCGGGATCGCCCGGGACAATCTGCACGACCTCCGTGCGCGGCTGCAGGGCGCGCTCGCTGCGGATGCCCTGATCACAACGGCCGGCGCAAGCGTGGGTGACCACGACTTCGTGAAGCAGGCGCTCGAGGAGACCGGCTGCGAGACGCTCTTCTGGCGGGTGCGGATCAGACCGGGCAGTCCCTTTTCGTTCGGCCTGCTGCATGCATCCGACGGGCGATCGATTCCGGTTTTCGGGCTCCCGGGCAATCCGGTGTCGGCGCTCGTCACATTCGAGATCCTGGTGCGCCCCGTGCTGCGTCGCATGCTCGGCCGCACGCGGCTGTATCCGGCGATGGAGCACGTGGTCGCGGGTGAAGACATCCGCTCGCCGGCCGGTCTCGTGCGATTTCTGCGCGTCCGGCTGCAGCAGGATGGGGACGGAATCCGCCGTGCCTACTTGACGGGGCCGCAGGGATCCGGGATCCTGACGTCGGTCGCGGCCGCCGACGCGCTGCTGGTCGTGCCGCTCGACATGGCTGCCGTGCCGGCGGGCACCGCGATGCGGGCCGTGAGGCTCCACGTCGGCGATGACGCGCAGGAGCAGCTCGACGTGATGTGAAACGACCGCCCGTCGCATGGACGTAACAGGAGAAGCGGATGTCAGCCAATCGTATCGAGCCGGACCGCCACCAGCCCCCTCTGCCGGTCGACCGCTTCATTGTGCGCGATGCGCCCGATGAGGAAGCCGTGCCGATGGATGTCGTTTTCGTCGGCGGCGGCCCAGCCGGCCTGGCGGGTGCCATCGAGCTGGCGAAGCTGGTGCGTGCGGACAATGAGAACGGTGGCGGCATCGGCGAGATCGAGATCGCCGTCCTCGAGAAGGCTGCCGGGATCGGTGAGCACACGCTCTCGGGCGCGGTCATCAGTCCGGGGCCGTTCCTGTCGCTCTTTCCGGAGCTCGATGTGAAGGATATGCCGTTCCGCGCGCCCGTCGGGAACGAGCGCGTGTTCATGCTCCGTGAAGGCAGCGCGATCAGGATCCCTACGCCGCCGACCATGAAGAATCACGGCAACTACATCGCATCGCTCTGCGAAGTCGTGCGATGGATGGCAGAGCAGGCGGAGGGCCTCGGTGTCAACGTCTTCACCGGCTTTCCGGCCGAGTCGCTGCTCGTCGAAGGGGATCGTGTCGCCGGCGTGCGCACCGCCCCCGCCGGCCTCGACCGCGACGGCAGCCAGGGGTCCGGCTACCAGCCGCCGACTGACATCACTGCGCGCGTGGTGG
>DATABQ010000346.1:0-7077 GCA_036259495.1 Longimicrobiales bacterium
TGCGTTGTTGAAGTACCCCTCCGGGCGGAAAGGGTCCCCTTCCGGCGCTGTCGATCATCAGCCAGCCGGCGTTCATCCCGGCACCGGGCCCAGGATTCAGCCGACCGCTAGCAGTCCGGCGAGAGCATCATCGTAAGCTGACGTCCCTCGAGATTGCGTGAACGCGCTTCGACTTTCGCGTACTCCGACAGATCCTCCTGCACCGTATCCAGCAGCTCATGGCCCAGGTCCGGCCGGCGCAGCTCGGGGCCGCGGAAGCGGACCGTGATCTTCACATGGCTTCCCTTCTTCAGGAATCGTCGTGCGTTGCGCAGCTTGAAGTCGAGATCGTGATCGTCGGTGCGCGGACGCATCTTCACTTCCTTCACACTCACCGTGTGCTGCTTCTTCTTCGCATCCTTCGCGCGCTTCTGCTGCTCATACTGATAGCGGCCCCAGTCCATGATGCGGACGACGGGCGGACGTGCGCGCGCGGCGACCTCGACGAGGTCGAGACCGACTTCGGCTGCGGCTTCTCTGGCTTTTTCAAGGGGGACGATGCCTCGCTGTTCGCCGGTATCGGCAATGAGGCGGACGGGACTGATGCGGATCATTTCATTGACGCGTGTGTTCGTGCTTCCTGCTATGGTTTCCTCCCAGTGAATGGATTACGACGGCCGGTCGCGTTCGCGACACATTGCCGTCTATCTCATAAACGAAAGCGGATGCATTGGTCCTCACGGTCGTACGCCGGTGCCGTTCCGGAGCGGCACCGGCGCGTTGCGCTGCGTCTAACGATCTTCTGCCACCGGATCGTTCGGCTTCAGCGGCAGCGGCGGCGGCACGTCGTTCCAGTTGATGATCGCGTTGAACACCATCCCGAACTCGCCATGGTTCTGCCAGCGGTAGATCGGGTTGTTTGCGAACATGATGACGCGGCCTCGGCCATTGTATGCGTTCGGCACATCCGCGACGAATGCACGGTCGGCAATGTTGTCGGCACCCGTCATCAGTCCGCTCAGCACTGCATCGTCGCCGCCGACATAGCGTGCGAGGACGTTCGACTCGTCGGCAATCCCGACGCGGAAGACCTGTGAGCCCTGGCCGTACTTGATCGGGAAGATGGAGTCCGGGTGCCCATAGAACACCGGGTGATCCATCCGTGAGATCTTCGCCAGCACGAGCGGCTTCTGCGCACTCACACCTTCGGGCGATTCCAGATACATCGTTCTGGCCAGCCCGAACTCGATCGGAAACTGCACCGCGTCATGCGCCGTGATCAGCGTGCGCCCGGCCTGGAGGAAATACTGGAGCGCGCGAACGCCCTCGACGCCGAAGCCACCTGTCATGTCATCGGTCTCGCCGTACATGCCGAGGAAGCGGAAACGATCGGTCTGCCGGTACGGTTGCGGCCGTTCAGCCGGGTCCTCCAGGACGTTCTCGCGATCGATGTCCTGTGAGGCCATCACGATGACATCGTAGTCCGCCTCCAGGTTCCCCTCCACGACCCGCTCCTTGTAGATCAGGTCGTAGGGAATGCCGAAGCGGTCGAATGCGTGGCGATACCAGCCCAGCTCCTGCGTGCCGTTCCACTGCGAGTAGATCGCGATGCGCGGCGCATCGGCATCGTGCACCGCGACGGCCGGCACGCTCGAGACCATCGCACCAGTGAGACCGAGTGAGTCGACGACCGCACTGGCGGCCTGGAGCTGCTGTGGCGAGCCGGTGATGATGAACGACCCGATCGGGAACTCGATGTCCTCGGCGGTAAACGGCTGCTCGGCGACGGTCATGCTCATGTCGCGCAGACGGTAGAGCAGCGTGATCATGCTGTTCGACCCGAGGTGCGCGACCGCCAGCCCCGCCGTTCCGCTCCCCGCTACCGAGCCGTTCGGCACGACACGGTCGATCAGGGTCGTATTCGAATCGAGGATCCCCTCATCATCGATGCGGAGAACTTCGGCGTCGAACGCGTAACCCATCGTCCAGCCGCTGTCGTCGTAGGTGCGCAGCCGTGCGTCGGGGTAATCCTGGACCTCGAGCAGGTTCTTCGCGAGCCGGCCGTACGGCTGGTCGAGCTTGATGATGTACGACCCCGCCGGCAGCGTGTCCGACTCCAGCTCAACTCTCGAGTTCAGCGTGCCGATCTCGATGCCCTGCGCGCGCAGGATGTCGAGGAGTGTGGCTACTCTCGTCATGTCACGCTGCAAAGGTATGGCGAACGCATACGGCGCCTCCGTTCGCCCCTTCTCGATCGAGTTGCGCGTCTTCACGTAGAAGTTCTCGAGCACGAGGTCCGGGAACATCGCCGTGAGCTGCAGGCCCAGCAGCACGCCAGTCTGCATGTAGTTCGTGTTGTTGCGACGTGTGAACTCCGCTACCGCATGTTCCGGCACCGGAAGGCCCCGGTACCACTCGCGGTCCTGGCTGCCGCCGCGGCCGGTCGGCACGCCGCCGCTGCGTCCGCCCTGCGCACCTGATGCCGCACCACCCTGCCGGTTGCCACCCGCTCGCGCGGAGTCCCCGGCCGCCGAAGCCGAGTCCGCCGCTAAGGCCGAGTCGCGCGCGGCCTCCTCTGCTCGCGCCGTGCGCAACGAGTCGACATTCACGTCGCGCCCCGATTGCGTCTCGTACATCCGCATCATGCCATTGTGGTTGTACGCGACCGATCCCAGATAGCCCGGCGACCATCCGTCCATGAACGCGTGCGTGTACACGCCGGGCATCCCCCACTTCGTCATCTGCGCCAGTTCCCAGTCCGAGAAGAAGCGCAGCTCACCGAACAGCAGCGGGTCCAGATTCGGGTTCTGCGGCGGCCCTCCGCTGTACGTGTACAGCAGCGCGAGCGACTCGTGCAGGTCGTGCATGATCGGCGGGTGGGCCGTGTAGTACCAGTCGGTGATCGCGCGCATCGATACCTGCGAGAGGTTGATGTCGCGATTATTGTCATGGTAGACGTAGCGGCCCCAGTACGGCACGCCCACCCGGCGCCTGCGGTCGTCGTCGTCGTCCTCGTCGTCCTCGTCGTCCTCGTCGGCTTCTTCCTCGTCTTCATCATCGCCGGCCGCGGCCTCCTCCGCGGCTATGATCGAGTCCCGCTCCAGATTCCGGTAGAACCAGTCGACGAGACGGTCGCGGCCGTCCGGATCGGCAACAGGCGTGATCGACACGATGACGTTGTCGCGGATCTGACTGACGAACGGCGACGTCTCCACCGCCAGCCGGTACGCCAGCTCCATCAGCATCTCGGGCGGCCCCAGCTCGCCGCTGTGCAGCCCACCCATCAGGTGGTACTGCGGCGTGGTGGTCTCGAGGAGTCGCTGCACCTCGTCGTCTTCGAGGCCGCGGGGGTCCGCGATGCGGGCGAGGTTGTCGCGGTTCTGCTGGAGTGCGGCAATGTTGTCGTCGGATGAAATCCAGACCACCACCAGCTCGCGCCCCTCATCCGAGCGGCCGATCGTCTCGACCGTCACGCGCGGCGTAGCGGCGGCGAGCTCACGGTAATAGCGGACAATGTCCTCGTAGTACGTCAGCATCTTCGGTGCGCCGACATAGTAGCCGAGCACATCCTTCGTCGTGGGAATGCCTTCCGCGACCGGGAGATGATCTACCAGCGGGCTGCCGTACTGCGGATCGCTGGTCCATTCCGCATACAGCCTGGCGAACTCGGCGTCCTGCGTCTGGTCCGGATCGCGCAGCTCGGTCACCGATTGCTGCGCGGCCAGTACCGATGCACCCGCACCGAGCATTGCAAATCCCGTGAGCGCGCACGTCCACGCTCGTGCGCAGAGGACTGCCTTCTTCATCGGTCATCTCCTGATGGAATCGGGCTGTAATATGGAATCGGGCTGTTAAGGCCCACCTGCGGAAATGCGGGCCGTTGTGAGCCAGACCGGGCCGGTGCTCACACCTGCTGTTGTGATTCACGGGAGTTCTGATTACAACACTAGCATATCGTTCGCGGAAGTTCCGGTCCAGTGCGATCCGTAGTGCACCAGGTCTGGATGGCCGGTGCGCGCTTCCACCATCTCGAGGCCGCCCATGTCGATCCGGATTTCAAAATCTGCCCGCGTTCTCATCGTCGGAGTCATCACGATCGTCATGGCCGGCGCGGGGCATGACGCCGCGGAGAGCTTCGATGAGCTCGCGCGGGAATCGCTCGCGCAGATCGAAGGCACGATCAGCGTGCCGGGTCTCGCCGCGGATGTCCAGGTGCTGCGCGATCGCTGGGGCATAGCGCACATCTACGCGCAGAACCGGGACGACATTTTCTTCGCCCAGGGCTACGTCCAGGCTCAGGACCGTTTGTGGCAGATCGACATGTGGCGGCGCACGAACGAGGGGCGGCTGTCGGAGATCCTGGGGCCGGACGCCTTCGAGCACGACCGCCTCGCCCGCCTGATCATGTACCGCGGCCCGTGGGAGGAAGAGTTCGCGAGCTATCACCCGGACGGGCGCCGGATATTCGAGGCGTTCGCCAATGGCGTAAACGCCTACATCGACCAGATCGGTGACAACCTGCCGGTCGAATACAAGCTGACGGGGCTCCGCCCGCTGCGCTGGACGCCGGAATCTTCGATCGGTCGTGTTGCGACTGCGCTGCCGATCAGCGGCGCGCGCGCGGATCTGAGACTCGCGATGCAGGTCGCGCGGCACGGCATCGAGGAGGTGAATCGGCGCGAGGCGCCCGGCCACGCCAACTGGATCCAGCTCGAGGTCCCCGAGGGTCTCGACGTGTCGATCATTCCCGATGCGGCGGTCGACGCGCTCGGACATTTCCGCAGCGGCTTCCCGCGACCGCCCGTGCTCCCGCAGTATCTTGAGTGGGAGGATGCACTCACGTCGGAGAACAACGGCGCACAGGAGAACTCGCCCGGCAGCAACAACTGGGTCGCGAACGGCAGTCTGACGGCGAACGGCGGGGTGCTGCTCGCGAACGATCCGCACCGCGGCGTGACGAATCCGTCGCTGCGCTATCTCGTGCACCTGAACGCGCCGGGCTACAGCGTGATAGGGGCAACGGAGCCAGCCATACCGGGTGTTGCGATCGGCCACAATGGAAGCGTCGCCTGGGGCCTTACCATCGTCGGTACCGATCAGGCCGATGTGTTCGTCGAAGAGCTGAACCCGCTCGATCACCGGCAGGCGCGGTGGCGCGGCGAATGGTACGACCTGCATACCATCGTCGACACGATTCCCGTCCGAGGCGAGCCGGCTCGTATCGTGGAACACATCTACAGCCGCCATGGCCCGGTGTTCTACATCGATTCCGTGAATCACGTCGCCTACGCGATCCGCTCCACGAGCACGGAGCCGGGAACGGCAGGCTACCTCGCGGCGCTCCGCCTGGCGGAAGTCGAAAACTGCCATGAGTTCATCGACGTGATGGCGTACTGGAAGGCTCCGAGCGAGAACATGATGTGCGGCGACGTCGACGGGAACATCGCGTGGCTCGCAGCGGCGCTGTCTCCCGACCGGACGGACGGGTGGTACGGCCGCCTGCCAGTGCCCGGCACCGGTGCATACGAGTGGGAAGGCTTCCGCAGTCATACCGAGCTGCCGCAGGAGTTCAATCCCCAACGCGGCTGGATCGGCACTGCGAACAATGACGTTCAGCCGCCCGGCTATTTTCCGCCGATCATGTTCCGGAGCGGTCCGAGCGCGCGCATGCATCGGATCGAGCAGATGTTCGCGGGCGCTGATAATCTGACTGCCGAAGACTTCGAGCTGATGGCGAACGACGTGGTCTATCCGTGGTTCATCGAACGCGACCTTCCGCTCTTCACGGGGTGGACCGCGTCGGACCCCGTGGTCGAGTGGGCACGCGCGCAGATTGCCGGCTGGAACGGCACGTATCACCGCTCGAGTCCGGAAGCGGCGCTGCACAGCTACTGGCTGCGTGCTCTGGATGAGCAGGCATACGAGGACGCCGTGCCTCCAGCGCGACGCAAAGAGCTGTCCGAGCAGGCGCTCGTCTCAGCGGTCGAAACGATGCGCGAGCGGCAGGGCAGCGATCGCAGTCAGTGGCGCTGGGGTCGCATCCACCGCAGCGAGTTCCCGCACTGGCTGGTCGCGGCGTACGATCTGCCGGCAGTCGAGCGCGATGGCGGAGGCGGCACCATTGCAGCAACCGGCGCGACCTTCCGCGAGATCATCGATTTCGCGGACCTCGACAACTCGCGCGTCACGAGCTCGCCGGGACAATCGGCACAGCCGGGGAGTCCGTTCTACGGCAACCTGCTGCGGCTGTGGGGCAACGGTCAGTTCTTCCCGCTGCTCTACAGCAGGGAAGCCATCGAGGGCAGGACGACACACCGCCTGGAGCTGGACGCCCGCTGACGGCGCGCGCTATCTCGTATCGCCGCGCGGCGCGCCCGGGTGCGCCGCGACCATGGTGGCACCGCGGTCCCACTCGTGCACCTCGAGGTGCCGGGACCGGCTCGCCTGCCGACCAGTGGTGAGATCCGTGATCGTGACGGTGAGGCGGTAGTTGCCGGTCTCCAGCGGCGACTCGACGCGGCGCAACTCGGCCAGCGTGCCATCAGGAGTCGCGCCGGATTCGCCGGTGAAGCGCAGCGTGACCGGCTCGCGGTCGGGATGACGGCGCGACCCGGGCGGCGGCACCTGCTGCATGGCGATCTCGGTGCTGTACCGATGCCCGGCGGGCAGATTGTAGATCTCGTAATAGACATCGAACGGGCGGGACGGGAACTGGCTGGTCGGGAGGAGCGCGAGCGTGATGTCGCCGCGCCGCCAGCCGCTGGTCGCGCCCGGGCTCCCGAATGCGATGTCGCTGAGCATCAGCTCGCTTCCGCTGTAGTCGGGAATGGGGAAGCGCTCGCTGTAGAGCTGGCCGATGCCGGGCTGTGTGGCATCGGTCATGATGACCCGCTGCCGGATGGCGGCGGAGGGTGGTGCCGGCAACTCGACGTGCGTGTAGAGCAGGTGCTCGTCGTCGAGGGGCTCATCGACGTCGACATAGACGGTATCGTGCGTGTCGGAGACGGAGCGGAGGATCGTATCGACGAGCACGAGCGTCACGCTGAAGCGGTAGCGAACGCGGCCGTTCGCTCGTTCCGTCTCGAGGCGGCCGGCCTC
>DATABQ010000347.1:0-5087 GCA_036259495.1 Longimicrobiales bacterium
TGGATCAGAAGAGTCCTGGTTCGAGCCCAGGAGGGGCAATCTGAACGCGCCGAGGCGCGAGAGGTCTGGAGGGGTAGCCAAGTGGTTACGGCAACGGTTTGCTAAACCGTCGGGCCCGAAAGGCTCGCGTGGGTTCGAATCCCACCCTCTCCGTTGGCATTCCGGCTGGTGCGGACGGTCGCAGGCTCTCCGGTCCGCACACGAACAGGGACGGGTGTCCGAGCGGCTTAAGGAGCACGATTGGAAATCGTGTGGGGTTAATAGCCCTCGAGGGTTCGAATCCCTCCCTGTCCGTTTTGTACCAGACGTACCGGGGCCGCAGCGATGCGGCTGGCTGGATTCGGGGAGTAGCTCAGCCCGGTAGAGCACTGCGTTCGGGACGCAGGGGTCGCAGGTTCAAATCCTGTCTCCCCGACTGTAAACGAGGCACGATCCGTAACTGGCGCACGCGGCACCCCTCGCGTGCGCTGCTGTCTGGAGGCGTAGTCTAACTGGTAAGGCAGCTGATTCGAAATCAGCCGGGTTTGCGCCCTTGGGGGTTCGAGTCCCTCCGCCTCCGCTCTCAATATGCGACGACAACTTACGGCCGGCTCCTTCACCGCGAAGGGCCGGCCGTTTTTGTTCGGATGGTGCCTGTAGCGTGCGTACAAGCTCCGGGGGGCCGCGTGAGGGTACGACCGCCACCTCGCCCCGGTAAGGCCGCGTTGCCATCTCACCCGGGGCGCGCGCTGGCGTCATTCACTCGATGATCACAATCTCACCGCGCCCTCTCCCGAATGTCTCCGGCTGATACATCATCTCGGCGCGCGGCGGCGGCACGACGAATCGGCCGGGCGTCGACGCGCGGGCGAGGTAGGTGTACTCGTACGCGCCGGCGGGGAGCAGCGATGCAAACGCTTCTGCCCGGTCATCGCGCAGGTTCTGATGCTCGAACCATGTCGGGCGCCACATGCCGTAGCGACGCACGTCGGGCTCTGCCACGCCGGGGTCGTCGGTGAAGCCTGTGCCGCTCAGCTCCGGATTGAGCGGCTCGAAGCCGGCGGGCAGCGGGTCGACGAGGGCAGCGTGGAATCGTACGGAAGGTGCGACCATGGTGACGCGAACGCGTACGCGCGCGCCAGCGCGCACGTGCCAGCTGCCATCCTCGGCCTGGCGCACGTCAGCGGGATCATCGACCGCCTCGTACATGCGGCTCACGTCGAACCCGCGGTCGGTCGCGGGCACGCTCGGATCCGACGGCGCGTAGCGCAGCCCTGCCCTGTAGTACATCCTGCCCTCGCCCGCCCTCGCGATGACGAGCTCGTCGGCATCGCGGCGCAGCAGCTCCGGCATCGGGACCTCGATGTGCTGCCGCTCCGTAGTGCGACCCTGGAACGAGTGTGTGCCCGCGAAACGATCGTCCAGCCACACGCGCGAGTCGAACGAGGGCGTCGTCGCCTCGTACGTGCGGAAGTACCGGTCGAGCGCGAGCAGCACCCACGCGTTCTCCTGTGTTCCCGACCAGCGTCCGGTGGTGCGGTGTGCGAGGAGCGACTGCGCGAGCCGCGTGACGATGTCGTCGTCCGCACCCGCGGCGATGAGCGCCTCGAGCAGAACGGCATCGGTCCGGCGACGCGAGTGCAGCAGCAGGTGCTCGCCATCCTCGTACTCCGCGGCGAACGTGACGCTGCCGGCGGTCTCGACGAGGCGGTTCAGCAGCGTGCGGCGCAGCTCGGCGGCAGCGGTGCTCGACGAAGGGTCGTCGGCGAGAATGTGCAGCAGCCAGCCGGCCGCCTCGATCGGCAGCTCGCCGCCCACGCGATCGGGCGCAGTCGTCGCGAGCCGCCGCGCTTCCTGGAGCGCCTGCGCGTCGCCCATACGATCACGCACGTAAAGCGCGTATGCGGCTGCGCTATGCCGCACGCGCTGCGACCAGCGCGCGGTGTGCGTCTCGATGTTGCGCAGATAATCGTTCGCACGGCGCAGTGCATCCGGTGATACATCGAAGCCGCGCTCCTGCGCACGCTGAAGCGCATGCGCGACGTGGATGCTCACGAACGGATGCGACAGCGCGTAGCCCCGCCAGAACGACCAGCCGCCGTCGTCGTTCTGCCGCGCAACGAGATCCGCGATGTCCCGCTGCGCCGACGTCACGAGCGAGTCGGGACTCGGCAGGCCTTCTGCCGCGAATGCGGCCAGGACGTCCCGTAGCGCGGCAACGGAGAGGAGCCGCGATGCGATGTGCTCCGATCCCTCGAATGGATAGCGGTACAGATACAGCACCGCATCGGTGAGCGAGTGCAGTGCGGTCGACGTGATGTTGACCTCGAGGCCGCCGAACGCGTCGATGACGTTATCCGGTCGTGCGAGTGGCAGCACCACCGGTGTGCTACCGTCGATGCTGCCGTAGGTGGCGAACGCCTCGAGCGTGGCCGGTGTGTAGACCGGTATGTCGGCGGCGGCCGCGTCGCTCACGGCGGGATCACTGCTCCCCACGGCTGCGGCGATGACCTGCACGTGCGCACTGCCGGGCAGCGGCGCGGCGGCATCGAACCGGACTTCAGCCCGCGCACCCGGTGCGAGTGTCACCAGGCGACCGGCATTGCCGGGGATGTTCACGCCCGCCGCGCGCGCGGCGACCTCGACCTGCATCGCGCGCGTCGTCACGTTCTGCACGAGGACGGGCAGCTCGAACGTGTCGCCGAAGTTCAGGAAACGCGGCGCGGACAGCCGCACCATGAGATCCCTGCGGGCGGTCACGGCCGCATCGCCGGTGCCGAAGCGCTGTGCGCCGGAGACCGCGACGGCCATGATGCGGTAGCGCGTGAGGGTCTCCGGCAGGCGCGTCGTGAGCTGCACGCGGCCGTTCGCATCCGTGCGCAGCGACGGGGCGAAGAACGCGAGGGGCGCGAAGTCGGTGCGCACGTCGACCTCCTGCTGCGCCGCCTTGTTCCCGGTGACCACGATGGACTGCAGCGCCACCTCCGGCGAGGGCGGAGCGCCCGGCGGTGGTGGTGGCGGCGGCGGAGCGATCGCGACGGGCGGTCCGCTCACTGCCCCGCCCTGCGCGTCCATTGCCGCCATCTCTTCCCGCGCGGCGCCGAGACCGGCTGCGCCGAGGATCAGATTGCCGACGTGCGCTCCCTCCGCGGGCACATGCACGTTTCTCCGGCCCGTCATGCCGTCCGGCGCCGTGATCTCGAGCACGTAGTCGCCCGCTGCGATCCCACGCAGTGTGAAGCTGCCGTCCCAGGCGGTGACCGTCTCGAGGTCGGTGCCTGTCAGCCGCACCACCGCGCCGGCGAGCGCATAACCCATGTCGCCGAGGACCACGATACCCGACAGCGTGCCGGGGCCTGCACTCTGAGGCCAGAGCACGACCCACGCGCGACTGGACATGTCCTGCATGTAGCCGTAGCGCGGCGAGTAGAACGCCTGGAGCGGATCGCGCAGCGAATAATCTCCGAGTCCGAGGATCGCCTCGTCGACCATCCACAGCGCTACCTCGGCGTCCGCGGCGGCGCGGCCGTCGGCATCGCGCACCTCGACGTCGATCGTGACGTTGCCGCCGGGCGCGACCACGTCCGCATCGGGTTCGATTTGCACATCGAGTGCTCGTGTGTGCGGCGGCACGCTGAGCGATGTTTCCCCGAACGCCCGGCTCGTGCCGCGCTCCGCATGGACCACTTCGACGCGCACGTTGACGTTCGGGATGTGCTCCGCCGTGATCGGGAGGATCAGCTCGTGCGACGCGCGCTCGATGCGCAGACGACGCGTGTCCAGCACGCCGCCGCTGCGGATCGTGACCAGCGCCTCCGCAGGATGGAACGGCGGCTGCACGAGAATGCGCGCGGTATCTCCCGGCTGATACTCCTCGCGGTCCGCGACCACATCGAACGTGCCCGGCTGCCGGCGCGGATCGGGCAGGCCCGGCTCACCGGCGATCCAGAGCGTCAGCTCGCTGCGGCTGATGCGGCCTTCGACATCGCTCACATCCGCACGGATGCGATGCAGCCCCGACGAGTCCGCCGTGAACGTGCACCGTACCGGCTCTCCACCGGATACGACGCTGCACACGACGCGGCCGGAATCAGGCGTCACCGTTCCGTCGAGCCCCCAGCCGCCGCGCATCCGTTCCAGCGCGACACTGACCCTGCGGCCAGCAACCGCGTCACCATCATGATCGACGACGATGATGCCGACCTCTGCGCTCTGCCCCGGATGCAGCCACGTCCGCTCCATGCGCAGCCCGACGTTCACTGCCGCGGGATGAACGAGCAGGTCAACTCCGGCCGAGCCGATCTGGCGCGTGACATCGTGCACCTGCGCTTCCGCGCGCAGGCTCGTCGTGAACGGCGGATCCACCGAGAGCAGGTCGATGAGCAGCTGATGTGTGCCGGCGGCATCCGTGACTCCGCTCAGCAGCTCCGGCTCGCGCGGCGAGTATCCCGCCCAGCCCCACCACGGCGCGCGGCCGAAGTGCCAGCGCTCCCAGCCGGGCGGACTGTACGTGCCGGAGTTCGTGCTCACACGCCAGTCCAGCGGCGCATCGGCGAGGCCGCCGCCGCCGTAGTAGTCGGCCGCGAGGGTCACGGCGATGACATCGCCGACGATGTGCGGACCGGGATCCGCTTCGACGCGCACCTCATACTCGGGACGGCGAAACTCCTGCACCTGCACGGCGTGATATGCGTCGCGGCCCATGCGCGCTGCATCGCCGCCGCTCGCCTCGAGCTGGATGGATGCGTGGCCGAGATTCAACGCCTCCGGCAGTGCGACCGTCGTGCTGAATCCGCCCAGCTCACCCGGCTCCAGCGACCGCGTTCCCAGGTCCTCGCCCCGCGGCCCGCGCATCGTGAACCGGATCGCGTTTACATCGTCGGCGAGCCGCAGCGCAGCACCGCTGCTGCCGGTCATGTGACGGAGCCATCCCTTGAAGTGCAGCGTGTCGCCCGGCTGATAGAGGCCGCGGTCGGTAAGCATATACCAGCGCAGCTCACCCGTCGGCCGGCGCTGCCAGTTGCCGCCGCTGCCGCGCGGGCTCGGATACGAGGTCGACGGGAGCAGTGCGACATCTTCGCCGAGCGTTGCGGTCAGCGCGTCATCGC
>DATABQ010000348.1:0-3061 GCA_036259495.1 Longimicrobiales bacterium
CCGCTCTCCCGCACGACCGCCTGGACGTCCGACGTGATTTCGTGCAGGCCGCGGCCGCGCGTCCGGACTTCGATGTGCTGAATCAGCGCGCCACCTCCCGATGTAGTTGCCGGAGCGGCGCCGTCAAGCGCCGCCCCGGCACGCTCCGCAGTTACTCCCCGATCTCCAGCGCGCCGCACGCGACGGTCACCGCGGCCTCGCCGGTCTCATCGAGCACGCTCACGATGTAGTCTTCCTCCTCGTCCAGCGCAGCAGTGACATCCGCTTCAGCCGACGCCGTGCCATCCGCTTCGACTTCCAGGTCCGGGTAGCGATCGGCTGCACCGATCCGGTCGCCCGGCTGCGCGCACGTGCCTTCCGCGACACGCCACGTGAACACTGCGTCTTCCTCCGCGCCCGCGATCTCGATGGCTGCATCGAACGATGTTGCGGTCGACGACACGGCCGCAAGTCCCTCCACATCCTCGAACTCACCGACGCCGGCGAGCTGCGCCTCCCACTCGACCGGAGTGACCGGATCGGTCGGCGAATCATCATCGCATGCAGCGAGCGCCAGTGTTGATGCGAGCACCGCAACGGACAGCCCCGCAAGTCGGCGCGCGTGGAATTCATAAATGGATGACATGCTGTTCTCTCCTGCACATTGTGAACTGTTGACGGCGGTGACGCCGGTCTATGGGGAGCAGTGCATGCGCGGATGAACACCTCGCATTCGCTCCTGCATTCTGACGAGCGTGCGAAGCAGATCCCAACACACGACACACGTCAGAACTGCCAGCGCACTCCGACGATGGGTATGGCAGGGAGACGGGCGAGACGGCGGGGTTCAGCGCCGGCGTCGCGGAAGTAGAATAGTGACTCGCGCTGGCCGAGCGCATTGATGATGCGTACGTACGGCGTTACGCGAACCGCACCGATGCGCCACTCTGCGCCGACGGATGCGTCCGCGCGCAGGTAGCTGCGCCCGGAGCGAAGCTGGTCACCGTCGGCGTCGCGTTGCGGGTCCAGCAGGGGGCTGGCGTCCACCGGCTGCTCGAGTACGATCGATGTGAGCGGCAGCCCTGCACCGTACGCGGTGTTCAGCTCCAGCTGCCATCGTCCGAGACTGCCGCGGAAGCCGGCGGTCGCAAGCTGCTGGGGCGATGCGTCGCGTTCCCCATCGCTCTGGGGATCGCGGAGCACCACGCCCGCAGCGCCACTGATGCTGTACGCGAGCGACACGGTACCGAACTTCATCGAGTGCTCGACGGCCACGTCGGCGCCGGGCACGGTACGCGTGCGCGTTGCCGGGTCGACGCTGTCATGGTGCCGCAGGTACGCGCCCGCGCGGATGTAGCTGGCGCCGCTGTGACGCGCGATGCCGAGCTCCAGATGTGTTGCACGCGCAACGTCGACTTCGATCGGAACGTCCACGCGGTCGGCGCCGCTGAAGAGTGGCGTCTCTCGCACATACGGCTGCGAGAAGCGGCCGGCTGCAATCGTGATCGAGTAGTGCTGCGTCGGCAGCAGCGTCACGGAAGCACGCGGCATGACGTGCACGCGCTCGGATCCGATATCGTACATCGTCCGCGCGCCGACACGCGCCTGCACGCCTGATGCAGGGCTCAGGCTCACCTCACCGAACGCAGATATCAGCGTTGCGTGCGCGTGCGAGCATGGCAGAGCCGCGGTGCACTCCACTGCACCTGCCTCGCCGGTGACCGGATCCTGGAGGGCGCGTGACCGCCGCCGAAACACGAGGTGCTCCGCCTCTGCGCCGGCCGTCCAGTGCAGCGCTTCCGAGCTCCACTGCCGCTCCACCATTCCGCTGAAGCGGTCCAGGCTCGCCTCCAGGTGACCGCCGACGGCCGACAACAGCGGCAGGTCCGCTATGCCACGACTCATCGAGAGTGTCGCCGTGCGCATGTCACCGGCCTGGTCGCGCTGCCACTCGAGAGTCGCAGCATGGTTCTTCCACGACGCGCGGTCGTCCGCCTGGTCGCGCGGAATGCTCACCGCTTCCTGGGTCGTGAGCGCCGTCACATGCAGTCCGGAATCATCGCCGAGATCGACGTCCGCACGCGCCAGCGCGTCCGCGTAGCCGTATCCGAACTTCGACGCGACGAGGCCATCGATGACTTCGTCATTCACACGGCGTGCACTGAACACCACGCCTGCGTGCGCGCCGATCGGCGTCTCTGCACCGATGCGGCCGGCAAGCAGGTCCAGCTCGCCCCATACCCCTGATTGCCGGCCGGCGGGGCGCGTACTGAAATCCATGATATAGCTGGTGCCGCCATCGTAGCGCGGCGATATCCCGCCGCTGCGCACGTCGGCGCCGCCGACGATGTTCGGATCCAGCGGCGGCAGCAGCGCACCGAGATGCAGAGGTGCGTTCAGCGTCGCGCCATCGAGCAGCACGCGTCCGCGCTCCGCACTCGAGCCCCATACATAGAGCGCGTGCGGCCGCCCGCCGCCCGCCGGATCGGAGGCGGGCATGTGGGTCAGATCACCGAGCTGCGCAGCAGCCAGTCGGCTGGCGGCCGTAGCCGGGAGTGCGAGATCGAGCGCGGCGAGCGATGGATTCAACGAATCGCGAGCACTTCCCGTGCTGCCCCGCACCACACCACGACGGCCACTCACCATCAGGGGCGCTATTGCCACCGGACGAATGTCGAGAGGCAGGTCGACGATCATGCTCGCATTCGCCGATACGCTGATGCACACGCTCGCCGCGTCGTAGCCGGGGCTGTCCACGCGCAGGCAGTAGCTGCCGGCTGGTGCGTCGATGAACTCGTATGTACCATCAGCTGCGCTGCGCGTCAGGTGAATCGTGCGACCCGTCAGCCAGACGAGCGCTCCCGCCACCGGATCACCCGAGCTTCCATCCGTCACGTAACCGCGCACCTGTGCAGCGACCGCCGCAGGAATGCATCCGGCGGCGATGAACAACAGTATCGATAGGAACGCGTGACGCGTCGTCATTCCATGCGTGACCCTGTGTCGAGCGGGACCCCCGCGGCGGCGGCCGCCGCCGGCAGGACCTCCCCGTCCTGCACTGTGGCTACGCTGATTCCCTCCG
>DATABQ010000349.1:0-8592 GCA_036259495.1 Longimicrobiales bacterium
GCTGATCACACGGCCGAGGCGGTGGTGGAGCGTTATCCCTGGGTGCGGGTGTTGGCAAACAGTGACAACGTGGGATTCCCCCGGGCCAACAACCAGGCACTGCTCCACGCGCGCGGAGAGTACGTGCTGTATCTGAACCCGGACACGCAGGTCCGCCCCGGCACTCTCGCCACGTGCGTGCGTGAGCTGGAGAGGGATTCCGAGATCGGGCTCGTCGGCTGCCGGCTGGAGTCGGCAAACGGCGACATTCAGTACGAAGGAGGGCGTAAGCTCTACCGCTTCCGGCACCTGCTGTGCGAACTGCTGTACCTGCACATGCTGTTTCGCGGCAGTCGCGCCTTCGACGATCACCGCATGGGTGCGTGGGATCACCGCGACGAGCGCGACGTAGAGGCGTTGAGCGGAGCGTTCATGATGGTGCCACGCAGCCTCGCGCTCGAGGTCGGCGGTCTGCCGGAGGACGTTTTCATGTACCATGAGGACCTGTCCTTCTGTCTACGCATAGGGCGCACGGGTCATCGCGTTCGTTACCTGGGCGGCGTGTCGACTGTGCACCACTGGGCACAGTCCTCGAGCAGGAGCACGGCGCGCCTGGCGCTGCTCGACGTCGAGTGCAAGTACAGGTTCATCCGCGAGCTCCAGGGTCCGTTATGGGCGGCAGCCGCACGCGCAGCGCTCGGCCTGAGGGCGCTCCTGCGTATCGGCATCGGCACGGTGGGGCTTCTGCTCCCGGCTCGCCTGAAAGCGCCCTGGCCGAGGGTGTTCGATCTGCCGAGCTACTGGCTGCAGCTCAGGTGGAGTCTGCGACCTGCCTCGGTCGCCGTGTTTATGCCGCGCGCTCCAGAGCTGACGCGCGAGCCGCGCCACCTGGGCGCCTGGTCAGCATGAGGTTCGCTCTGCCCGCGACCCTCGACCTTTCACGTTCCGCCGGCACGGGAAACTGGCAGACGTGGCTGCTCGCGGCGGCGGTCACCGCAGGATCGATCATCGCGTCTGCCGGTCTCGCGTTCTCTCCGTTCCTGACGATCGGGGCAGTGGTCGGCGCCCTGCTCACGATCTTCGCTCTAACGCAGCCGCTGGCGCTGGTGGGGCTGATGCTTGTGATCGGCCCGGCCGACCTGTCGGTGATGACGGGCGGATTCAAGAGCATGTTCGAGAGTCTGGGCGGCCTGGACATGAACGGCATCCGGCTTCTCGGCATGACCGCAGCGCTCTCCCTGGTGATCCTGGCGGACCGGCAGGTCGGTCGCACGGCATTCAGCGGCTCCGCGGTGTTCTATGTGCTGCTGGTTGCGTACTGCACGGCATCACTCGCGTTTTCACCTGCTCCGCTGGATGGTGCACGGCTGCTGTTGAAGATCGCCTACCCGCTGCTCGTCTTCCTGGTGATCGTGGGTCTTGCTCCGGAGCGTTCGCGCCTCGACCGCCTGATGGATGCGGTTCTGATCGGCGCGGCGGTCCTCTGTCTCGTCGTCAACCCGCTGTACCTCGCGTTCGGCAGCTTCGAGCGCGAGATCGGTGGCTTCATCCGGCTGCGTGGCGTCGGCACCCATCAGAACCCGTTCGCGTTCTATCTGGTCGCTGCGATACTGATGGCATTCGTGCGCTTCACGACACGCGGCCAGGTGCGATACCTGGTGCTCTGTGCGATCTGCAGCTTCTGGATGGTTCTGACGATCACGCGCATCGCGTTTGCCGCTGCGGTTGTCGCCCTGCTCGCGATTGGCGTGATCAGCGCGATCTTGACGCGGCAGACCCGGGTGCTGATCGGCGCGCTGTTCGTCGGTGGCCTCATCGCGGTGCCGCTTGCGCCCCTCGTCCTGGAGCGGTCGCTCGGCTTCGTGCCCACGCCCGGAGAGCTGATCGGGCTGTTGCAGAGTCCGCGCGCGCTGTTCATGGCCATGGACTGGCAGGGTCGGGATGTATTCTGGGCAATCGTCTTCCAGGCCTGGCTCGCCGCGCCCGTGCTCGGGCTGGGGCTCGGCGCATCTTCAGTCATCCTCCAGCTCCATTTCCCCGGCATCTCGAATCCGGTGGTTCACAACGATTATCTGCGACTGCTTTCCGACGCCGGCATTGTCGGAGTGGTTCTGTTCGGCAGCGCCATGGTCGCCTGGCTGGCGAGTGTGCTGAAGGTCGCGCCCGTCCCGGATCGGACGGTCCGCGAGTATGCCTTGCCCGCTGTCGGCTGCATTGCGGCTCTGTCAGTCATAGGTCTCACGGACAACGCGTTCGACTATTACGGGCCATTCACGCAATATGTAGGATTCTTGTGCGGCGGAGCCCTCGCGGCGGCCGCATGTGCACGCAGAACGCAAACGATGGAGCGGGACGATACATTGATTCGGGAACCAGCGACGCTCACACTGAACCGGCGGTTTGCATCATGACAGGCGGTCCGCGCACAGGCCATAGCGGACTCTTCGGGCTCGCCTGCGCTCTCCTGCTGAGCGCGTGCGACTCCCCCGTCGCACCGTCGGATGCCCTGGAGCTGGTCAGCGTGGCTGCCGGCTCGCAGCATACCTGCGTCGCAACGGGCACCGGTTCGGCGTGGTGCTGGGGCCGCGGGGAAGAGGGCCAGCTGGGCCACATGAGGTCGAGCGACTCGCCACATCCTGTTCGCGTCGAGGGCCCATCCGAGTACGTGCAGCTCGATGCCGGACGCCGCCACACGTGCGGCGTCACACGCGTGGCGACCATCCAGTGCTGGGGCTGGGGCGTATACGGGCAGCTCGGCCACGGCACCACGTCGTCATTTCCCGGGGCGACGCAGGTCGCCTCGCCGGATCGATACGTGCAGGTGAGTGCCGGCGGCAATCACACGTGTGCCATCACGGAAGCCGGCACCGCGCACTGCTGGGGCGACAACAGTCAGGGTCAACTGGGCGACAGCACGCACATCAGCCGGCTCGCACCCGTGAGCGTAGCGGGTGGGCTGACCTTCGTCGCGGTGTCGGCCGGCCGGTTCCACACGTGCGGCATCACGACCGACGGTGCGGCGTTCTGCTGGGGCCTCAACAACGTGGGCCAGCTCGGCACGGGAACGCTGGTGCCCGCCACGGAGCCTGCACCCGTTCAGACGACGGAGACGTTTCAGTCGATCAGCGCGGGCGTCAGTCACACGTGCGCCGTGTCGAGCGACGGCACTGCCTACTGCTGGGGCAGCAATGAGTTTGGCGAGATGGGCAACGGAGCATCCGCGGAGTCGGGCTTCACGGGGGGTCGAGTGCCCGAGGCGACGCGGCTGAATCATCGTTATGTGTCGATCAGTGCAGGCGACCGTTTCACCTGTGCGCTCCAACCCGGCAACACGGGGCGGTGCTGGGGTCGCGGCGTGGAGGGACAGCTCGGCAACGGGCAGCCGATCGTCATCTTCGTTCCGATCAAAATGACGGATGGTTTCAGAATGACGAGTATAACGACGGGCTATACACACGGCTGCGCGATCAGCACGCGCAACACAGTCATGTGCTGGGGGGATGGCAGGCGCGGCCAGCTGGGGACACCGCGCGTCAGCGCAAATCAGGAGCCGGTACGCGTACACATACCGGGAGATTGATCATGCGCATAATGGTCCTTGCGTGTCTGCTCGCCTCGTCGATCGGCGGAGTTGATCCGGTACACGGGCAGACGACCCCCGCCGGATCCGAATCGCCGCAGGCGGGCTCAGCAGAAGTTGCGGCGCTGAACCACCTGGAGCCGGGCGACGTGATCCGTCTCCGGATCTGGGGTGAGGAGAACATGTCGGGTGAGTTCACGGTCGATGCGGAGGGCAACGTCGTTTTTCCCCGGCTGGGTACGCGCACGGTGACGGGGAAGGAGCCGGCGGAGCTGAAGCAGGATCTGGTCGAGGATTACAGCCGACTGCTGCGAACACCGTCGGTCGAGGTCACGTTCCTGCGGCGCATTGCAGTGGGTGGAGCGGTGCAGCGTCCCGCGGTCTATCACATTGACCCGACGATGACTGTCCGCGATGTAGTGCTGGAGGCGGGTGGTCCCACGCCGGCAGGTCGTACGGACGTGATCGAACTGATCAGGGACGGTCGGGTGATCGAGGCGGATCTGCGGCAGGATCGACCGATCGTGGAATCATCAATCCGCTCCGGCGATCAGCTCTATATTCCGGAACGCAGCTGGATCTCGCGCAACATCAGTGCAGCAGTCGGCATCGGCGGCGCCTTGCTGAGCTTTACAGCGACAATGATCATCCTCGCAGCATCCAACTAGAATGCAGCACGCAAACAGGCATCTGACGAACGGCAACCTCAAATCGGTCAGCGGGCCGGGTCCCCTGGAGACGCTGTACCGCGCCGTGCGGCGGCATTGGGTCTTCCCGGTGGTAGTGCCGATTCTCCTGATCGCTGGTACGGCGGCCGCGTTGTATTTCGTGCCGCGGACGTATGAGGCGAATGCGCAGCTGCGTATTGATCAGCAGCGGTCGAATCTGGCGGTGCTCGACGCACTGCAGTCGATTTCGAGCGGGTCGGAGATCGAGACCGAGATGGTGGTGCTGAGGTCACGCACGATGGCGGAGAGCGTTGTCGACTCGCTGTCACTGCGGGCGAGTGTGGCGGCTCCGCGGCGTGCGCAGCGCAACGAACTGTTCGAGCGGCTCGAAGCTGGACGCGACGCGGCCGCAGGCGAGTGGATCATTCGTCCGCGTGCCGACGGGGTGGAGGTCACGCCCGCAGAGCAGCCGGGCGAAGTCCAGCGCTTTGGACGCGGCGAGACGCTGCGCTTCGGCGGTGTGGAGGCGGTGCTGTCGCGTGACGGGCTGGAGCTGGAGGAGCTGCGGCTGAATGTCGCGCCTTACGCGGAGGCCGTGGAGCAATTCCAGCGCACGATATCCGTGGCGAGGCCGAACCGCGAAGCGGACGTGGTCCGGATCGGGTACACGGGTACAGATTCGGTGGTGGTGCGCGATGTCGTGAATACAATGGTCCAGCACTTCATCCGGCGCCGTCAGCGGGAGCAGAGCACGGAAGCCGTGAACATGGTGGGCTTCCTCAACGAGCAGATTGATACGTTGACGCTGCAGCTTACGAGCGCCGAGGAGGCGCTGCGCGACTACAGCGAAAGCAGCGGTATCATCGCAATGACTGCGCAGGCGGAATCGTATGTTACACGTCTCGCGGACCTCAAGGCGCAGCGCGACCTGGCCGATGCGGAACGACGCGCGCTCACGGCACTCGTCGAAAACGACAGCGCAGCGGCGTCCGGCAGCTACCGCAACATCGTCGGATTCCCGTCGATCCTGAAGAGCCAGTCGGGCTCGGAGCTGCTGCGAGCGCTGAACGAAGCGGAGAACGTTCGCGCGCAGATGCTGCAGCGTTACACGGAGGAGACGCAGGAAGTCCGGATGCAGACGGAGCGGATCGAGGAACTGGAAGCTCAGCTGCGCGGCGTGGCGACTACGTACCTCGACGGTCTGAATGAAACGGTACAGTCGCTCGACAGGCTGCTGGCCGGATATTCGGACGAGCTCAGGCAGATTCCGGAGCAGGAGATCCGGCTCGCACGGCTGCGGCGGCAGGCGGACGTGCTGGAGGAGATACACACGCTCCTGCAGACGCGGGTAAAGGAAGCCGAGATCGCAGCGGCCGTGCACGACGCGAGCGTGCGGGTGGTCGATCCGGCCATCGTACCGTCGCGTCCGATACGGCCGCGCCCGAAGCTGAGTCTCGCGTTCGCCACGATGCTGGGTCTGGGGCTCGGTATCGCGGGGGCCGTGCTGCGCGACCACGCCGATCGTACTGTTCGGACGCGTGAGGAGCTGCAGCAGACGCAGCCTGGACTGCCGATCCTGTCTGTGATTCCGCGGGCTCATTCGCGTACGAACGGCACGTCGCGCGTCACGGTGGTGCAGGGCGAGACGCCCTCGGCGGAAGCGTACCGTCAGCTGCGGACGAATCTCTCGTTCGCGCGTCCGGACATGCCGCAGCAGGTGCTCGTGATGACGAGCCCCACTCCGGGCGACGGCAAGTCGATGACGTCCACGAACCTGGCGGCCACGCTGGCGCAGCAGGGTTCGCGCGTGATCCTGATCGATGCCGACATGCGCCGCGGCCTCCTGCATGAAGCGTTCGATCTGCCGCGCGATCCCGGGCTGTCACAGGTGCTGACGCGGCAGGCGACGCTCGAGGAATCCGTTCGCACAGTCGAGCTGGCGGATCTCGATGCGCGCATGGACTTCATGGCCGGCGGCATCCACCCGCCGAATCCCGCCGAGCTCCTCGGTTCAGCGCGGCTGAAGTAGCTGGTGCAGCAATGCCGCGACGCCTACGACGTCGTCATCCTGGATGCGCCGCCGCTCAACCTCGTCACGGACGCATCATTGATGGGAACCATCGCCGATGGTGTTCTGGTGGTCGTACGTTCCGGCGTCACACGCGGGGATGCATTGTCGTTTGCGATGGATCAGCTCGAGGCGGTGCGTGCGCCGGTGCTCGGCCTGGTGCTGAACGATGTGAATCTCCGGAGCGAAGGCTACTACGGTAAGTACGCCGGCTACTACGGCAGGGAACAGCGGGCCTGATGCGCGGCGTGATCTGACGCGGGTGCTTTCATGAATCCAGGCGCGCAGGGCAGGAGCAGACTGCTCGCCCGCAACTCTGCGATGAACGCAGCCGGGCAGCTGGCGCCGCTCCTGCTCGCGATCCCCGTCCTGCCATTCGTCCTGACAACGCTCGGGACGGAGAGATTCGCCGTCCTCACTCTCGCCTGGACGGTAATCGGCTACTTCGGTTTTCTGGACCTGGGGCTCGGACGTGCGGCCACGAAGTACGTTGCGGCGATGCTCGGCGAGGGTCGTCGCGACGACATCGGCCGCGTTGTCTGGAGCTCCGTTGCGCTGCAGGCGCTGCTGGGTGTTGCAGGTGCTGCTGCCATCGCCGCGATGGCACCCTTCATCGCTGCTGATCTCCTGCGTATTTCCGACCCGGCGCTGCTCGCCGAGACGCGCAGCACATTGATCGTCGTCGCACTCGGTCTGCCGCTCGTACTCCTGTCGGGAACATTCTCGGGGGTGCTCGAAGCGCATCAGCGATTCGAGCTCGTCAACCTCGTTCGAGTACCCGCCAACGTCGCGACACTCGCAATTCCCGCGGCGGGTGCAGCGGCCGGCATTTCCCTGCCGGGCATCGTGACGGGCATCGTGATCGCCCGTGCCTGTGCGATGCTGAGCTTCGCTGCCCTCGCCGCCAGAGCGGCAGGAGGACTGCGCCCTGTCATGCCGAGCGGGCCGCTCCTGCGCCAGCTCCTTGGCTTCGGCGGCTGGCTGACGTTGTCGCTCCTGGCCGCTCCTGTGCTGACCTATGCCGAGCGGCTGCTGATCGGCGGATTGCGCTCACTCACGGAGCTCGCCTACTACGCAGTGCCGTTCGAGATCGTCGCGCGCACTGCTGTGATTCCTTCGGCTGTCGCGCTGACGCTGTTCCCGGCTTTCAGCTACGCGCAGGGGAGCAGGTCCACCATTGCCGGACTGTTCCGTCGTCCGCTGCGTCTCCTGTTCCTGCTGCAGTGGCCGCTACTCGTGGTGTTCTGGTTCTTCCCGAGCGAGCTGCTGGCGGCGTGGATGAACGAGGAGGTCGCGCGCGCCGGTGCCCACGCTCTCCGCCTGCTTGCTCTGGCTTTCTTCTTCAACGGATTCGCGCAGATCGCGCTTGCGGGCGTTCAGGGGCTCGGGCGGCCGGATCTGAAGGCTAAGCTGGACCTGGTGCAGGTGCCGCTGTACATCGCCGCCGCCGCACTGCTGACCAGTCGCTTCGGAGTCACCGGCGCCGCCTCGGCCAAGCTGCTCTTTACGCTCGCGGACATGGTGCTGCTTTTCGTGTTCGCGCGGCGGCTCGGCGCGCCGCCACTCTTCGCGCCGCACTGGCTGCGCCGGAACATGTTCGGTGCGGCAAGTGTCGCCCTGCTCGTGCTAGCCGCTGCGGCGGCAGTGGTGGCGCCGCTGTCCCTCCGCATTGTCGCTGCTGTCGCGGCCGTGTTCGTCTTCGGCGGCGCGTTCTGGCTGCGGGTGCTCGAGCCGGGCGATCGCGCTGCTGTGCGGGGACTGCTGTCACGCTCGCCGCTCGAGGAAGTCACTCCGTGATCGGATGCGGCTGACGTTCCTGCTGCCGCGCTACGGCTGGCAGCCGAGCGGCGGATACAGTGTCGTGTATACCTATGCCGGGCTGCTCGCCGCCAGAGGACACCAGGTGAGTGTCGTTCACCCGCGGCGTCTGCCGACGGGCGGCTGGCCGGCGCCGCGCGGAATTGCAGGTCGTGCACGGCGGGCGGCAGGCCTCATCCGTGAAACCTTCCAGCGTCCCCGGCTCGAGTGGTTTCCGCTCGACCCACGCGTCAAGCTCCTTTATGCGGCGGACCTTTCAGCGGAGCACGTGCCGGATGGCGACGCCGTCGTTGCTACCTGGTGGTCGACCGCGGAAGCCGCCCTCAAGCTGCCCGCGTCGAAGGGGAAGCGCTTCCACCTGATCCAGGGATACGAGATCTGGCATGGCGCGGAAGAGCGGGTTCACGCTGCGTGGCGTGCACCATTGCACAAGATCTTCATTGCCCGCTGGCTGCTGGAGCGCGCGCTGGAGCTGGGTG
>DATABQ010000350.1:0-2684 GCA_036259495.1 Longimicrobiales bacterium
GTCGCCGTGGCGCGGATGTGTTGGTGCACCCTTGCACCTAGAGGAACAGCATGACCGATCACGGGAGAGAGAGCGCGCGGAAGTCCGGCGGTTTTCTCGTCACCCACGTCGTGGCCGTCACACGGGAGAGCTCGTCGAGCAGCTGGATCGCGGATATGCCCCCGCCCACCACTATGACGTGCTTCCCGTCGAACTCGTCGGCCGTGCGATAGCCCTTCGTGTGCAGCTGTCGCCCGCGGAACCGGTCGGCGCCGGGATACTCCGGGATATAGGGACTCTCCCACGTCCCGGTCGCGTTGATGATGCCGCGCGCCGAGAACTGGATCCGGTCCGTATCGATCCTGAAGCGGTCGCCGCGATCGCACACGACCGACACCGTCACGGGCCGGTACACCGGCAGCTCGAAGGCCTTCTCGTATGCGGCGTAGTACTTCGGTACAGCCGTGCTCGCCTGCACGTCCGCATCCGCCGCCTCCCCCAGCACTTCGCCGAAGCGCATACCCGGCAGGTCGTGGATGCCGTTCACGGTACTGAGCGTGAGAGACGGCCAGCGGTACTGCCATGCGCCGCCCGGCTCCGGCGACCGGTCAAGCACGATAAAGCCGCGATTCGGCGGGAGGCCGAGGCGCTTCAGGTGATACGCCGAAGACAAACCCGCCTGCCCGGCGCCGATCACGACGATCTCCGTCCTGAGTGCGAATCCCGATTCCGCCATAGCCCCGCTGGAAGTACATCGGCTGATTGCACGCTCGATCCGACAACGGTACCAATCTATGATGCGAGACGGACGGCGCACCCGCTGCGGTTGCGGCACTCCCGCTTCGTGCCGATCTTCAGGGCATCATCCCTGCACCAGCACAGCAGCACAGACATGAACCGCAGCCCTGCCTGGCTTCTTGCCACCATTCTGGTCCTCTCCGCACCGGGCGATGCAACTGCTCAGGTGCCGGACAGCATACCGGTGGATTCATCGCTGATCCGGCTGGCGGACATCCGCGTCCGCGCAATCGCCCCGATCGTGACCGTCGGCGGAACGAGTGCCCTGCGCGTGCGGCTCGATTCGCTCGGCCTGCCGCCTGCCTCGACGATGGAGGACCTGCTTCGCAGGATTCCGATGCTGCACGTGCGGACGAACTCGAGGGGCGAGGCGGAGCTCACGGCGCGCGGGTCGGAGTCGCGACAGGTGGCGGTCCTCGTCGACGGTATCCCGCTGACGCTCGGCTGGGATGGCCGCGCCGACATGTCGGTACTGCCCGCGACGGCGCCGATCTCCGTCACTCTGCTGCGCGGGCTTTCCTCCATGCTGCACGGGCCGAACGTGCTGGCTGGTGCTGTCGAGCTGTCCGTCGCCGGCGAGCACATCCCCGACGAGGGCTCCGCGGAAGCATCGAGCGCGATCGACCATACCGGCGGCTGGGGCGTATCGGGACAGGCCACGATTCCGGTGCAGCGCGACGACGGCGCGTGGCTGCTTCGCGGCGGAGGCGGATGGCGCCGCTCACCGGGAGCTCCGCTGGCGCGCGGCGTACGCGAGCCCGTCCCCGCGGACAGGGACCTGCGGCTGAACACGGACGACAGGAGCATCGATGGGTTCGTTGCGGCACGCTATCGCGCGGACGCCGGTCAGTGGCTCTCGGCTTCCGCCTACGGCTTCAGTGCGGAGCGCGGCATCGCGGCGGAGCTCGACAACACCGACCCGCGGTTCTGGCGCTATCCGCACGTCTCACGCGCCGTCGCAGCACTGTCGGGCGGCACGGGTTTTCACGAGACGCCGTTCGGCACCGGCGATCTCGAGGCGAGCATCGGCTTCGACGTCGGCCGCACGGAAATCGATGCATACGACAGCCGCACATACGATGTGAAGACCGCGTTCGAGCACGGCGACGACAGGACCCTGACGCTTCGCCTGCTCGGCGATCATACGCTCGGCGCGCGCGGCGACCTCCAGGCCGCGTTCACGTTCGCCGACATCCGCCACATCGAGCAGCTCCCCGGTGACACGGCGACGTACCAGCAGCGGCTCTACAGCCTCGGCGCCGAAACGATCTGGTCCCTGACCGACCGCCTCGGACCGCTCCGCAACCTGCGCGTGAGCTTCGGTGGCGCATTCGATGCCGGCAGCACGCCGCGGACCGGCGGCAAGCCGTCACTCCCGACGATTCACGATTGGGGCGGCCGCGCCGGCATGAGCATGACCACGGCATCAGGCCTGACACAGTTCCATGCGGGCATCAGCCGGCGAGGACGGTTCCCGGCATTGCGCGAAGCGTTCTCCGGAGCGATCGATCGATTCCAGCCGAACCCCGGCCTCACGCCCGAGCACCTCACCGCCATCGAAGCCGGTGTGACCACCGCACTCGGCGACGGTCATGTTCAGGCTGTCGCGTTCCGACACCGGCTCCGCGATGTGATCGTACGTATCGCCCTGCCCGACGGCCGCTTCCAGCGCGTCAACGAGAACGAGATGCGCTCCACCGGCCTCGAGCTGCTCGCCGGCCAGGCGTTCGGCCCGGTCAGTGTCGGCGGCGACCTGCTGTGGCAGTCCGTGGAGCTGATTCAGCCCGGCCAGTCACAGGGCTTCCTCGAGAATCAGCCGGAGATCGCCTGGGGGGTGCACTCGACCATTCCGCTGCCGCTCGACGCAGACCTCTACGCCGAAGCCCGCCACACCGGCGTACAGCACT
>DATABQ010000351.1:0-1889 GCA_036259495.1 Longimicrobiales bacterium
AGGGCACGTGCGGATGGCACGCGCATCGAACGGCACCGCGAGCGCGTGCAGGATGCGCGATGCGGCGTTGACCACGATCGTGGGTGCAGCGCCCGGCATGAGATGAACGCGCGCGTCGCGCAGGTGCCCGTCGCCATCGAGCCACACGGATGCAGCGGCGACGCCGGGCAGCCGTTCCAGCTCCCCGACAATGCGCAGCTCGACCTGATGCTGGTCGGCCGTCGGGAAGTGTGTCAGCGTCTCAGCCATCGATAGCCGACCAGCGATTGGTCGCCTGCAGTGAGGCGAGGATCGCAGCCTCTTCGGGCGACCGGTGAAGTGAGGCTGCACCTGTCAGTGGCAGCGACTCGCGGCCGGACGCCGCGTTGGCGGCCACGAGCACGAAATCCCTGCCGTGGCTCTCGACCAGCGTCACACCCTCGAGTCCGAGCGTCTGATCCTGGCGGGCAGCGCTGATAGCGGAGAATACGGCACGTGCGGCGGCCTGAGCGCGCCCGAGACGTGTACTCGGGCCGGTGCCGGAGCCGCTGATCACCTCGGAGCCGCGTCGGATCGTTACGCGGCAGGCGGCCTCGAGGTCCGGTTGGGTGCGGGCGTCATAGCCGACGAATACATAGCGTACGGCAATTTTTTCGTCGTGTGTCCGGCCGGCGTCGTGAGGCGGCTCCTGCGTCAGTTGTGGCGCGGATGCATCGTCCGGGACATACGCCTCCTGGTCGTCTCCGCGGACCTGAGCGACGCTGATCATGCGGCGATCGACGGCGATACCGAGGCCGGCGCTGAGGGCGGACTCGATGTTCCGGACGATCTGCTTCGGATGCAGCTGTTCTGCCGCCAGTACGTGAATTTCCTCGATCTGACCGAGGTCACTCAGCGTGACGCGGGACGCCAGGACCCCACGCAGAGCGGAGATCAGGGCTTCGATTTCGCTTTCCGGATACGCAGGCGAATCAGCCAGTGGCATCGGTGCCGTAGTTCTGGTTTAACGGGTCGTTAGTGTAGTATCGAGGCAAGCCCCGCGCCATTTGTTGTAGCGCGTTGCCCGGGCGCCGTGTGCGAAATTATGTTGCAGGGAACCGGGGCCGCCGTTCCGGAGTTCGTGTAGTGTACGCAGGGAGAATCCACGCTGTCCTCAGAAGATGTCATGCCCCAGACCGAGTCGCTCGTCATCATCGGATCCGGCCCCGCCGCCTGGACAGCAGCAATCTACGCGGCGCGCGCGAATCTGAACCCGCTTGTATTCGAGGGGGAGCCAAGCCGGACGATGCTGCCCGGTGGTCAGCTGATGTTCACGACGGAAGTGGAGAACTACCCGGGTTTTCCCGAAGGCGTGACGGGTCCGGAGATGATGGAGCGGTTCCGGGATCAGGCGGTGCGGTTCGGCACGCGGATCATGCAGGAAGACGTCGCGAAGGCGGAGCTGGGCAACCATCCGTTCGTGCTGACGCCGAACTACAGTGAACCGGTGGAGGCGCTGTCGGTGATCGTCGCGACGGGTGCGCGGGCGAACTGGCTGGGCCTGCCAAATGAGGAGCGGCTGGCGCAGAGCGGCGGCGGCGTGTCGGCGTGTGCGGTCTGCGACGGTGCACTCCCGCTCTTCCGCGAGCGCGTGCTGGCGGTCGTCGGCGGCGGCGACTCGGCGATGGAGGAGTCTCTGTACCTGACGAAGTTCGCGAGCGAGGTTCTGATCATCCATCGCCGCGATGAGTTCCGCGCCTCACCGATCATGGCGGAGCGCGTGCTGAAGCATCCGAAGATCCGCGTGCTGTGGAACACGCAGGTCGCGGAGGTCCTCGGCATGGAGCATGTGACGGGCCTGCGGCTGGAGGATACCGTAAGCGGTGAAAAGCGCGAGGTCGAGGTGGGCGGCCTGTTCATCGCGATCGGCC
>DATABQ010000352.1:0-6807 GCA_036259495.1 Longimicrobiales bacterium
GGTCGGCACCCGACGCCGCTTCACTGGCCGTCAGCTCGCTGGGCGACTGGGGCACCGGCGAGCCGGGCGCGGTCCTGCCGGACGGCACTTCGAGCAGCCGCGCACTGTTCGTCAGATCGACGAGGTTCGGGCGCCGGGCAACGGCATCGTGCCAGCGCTCGATCCCTACATCGCGGTAGTCGTGATTGCCCGGCACTATGTAGACGCCCAGCGGGGCGCTGAGCTTCGCCAGATCGTCGAGCGTCTGCTCCAACATCGGCTCGCTCTCGGCGATGTCGCCGGATATCGCAATCAGGTCCGGGTGCTCGCGCATCGTCATCTCTGCCACGCGCCTAGCCAGTCCGTCCGGCGATGCGGTGCCGGTATGCAGATCCGTCAGGAGCGCGATCCGGAGCCCCTCCAGCTCCGGCGGCAGCGCCGCGAAGCTCATTCGCGTGCGCGTGCACTGGAGCCAGCGGGGCTCGATGTACAGTGCGTAGACCGCTGCGGCCGCTGCGGCTCCGGCGGCGGCAATTCCGATGTCTCGTATGGTTCGGTTCACGACAGCGGCGGGTGCAACCCCCAGGCCATACCACAACGATGCCGGGGCACTCGACAGACGGTTACAGAAAAGCCCCCGCGGCCGTGAAGCCGCGGGGGCAGTTCATTCTGCTGACGAAATGGTCTAGAACCGGATCCCGAGGCTCACGGGCACAAAGCGCACGGACTCGCTTTCACCGTCTGCGCCATCGACGAAGATGTTGTGCAGTCGTGCTTCGGCGAACACGCCGCCGAGACCAACCAGGCCGAGACGGACGCCGACGCCGGCATTGATGCCGAAGTCCGTGGATCCCTCCGAGTCCTCTATGCCCTCGATGTCGTCCTTGCCGTTGTACATGCCCACGCCGCCGATGATGTACGGCGTGATGCCCGGTGTCGGAAGGTTGATCACGGCATTGAGTGTACCGCTCAGGATGCGCGAGTTCGCGTCATCCAGATCGGAGTAATCGAACTGGTTCCACATCGCATCAGCCTCAAGCCCGATCGGCAGCACCGGCACCTTGAAGCTTGCTGCCACCTTCGCGTGGTAGCCCATGTCCAGCACGTCGCCGGCATCGCCCATCGGGAACGTCGGCCCACCCGCGACCGAGAAGCCGATCTGCGCCTGTGCGTCGGCGGCCGAGAAGGCCAGCGCCGCGGCGACCATCGTAAATGAAGCTCTGACAAATCTGTTCATTGTGTCTCCTGGGCCGAGTTATTGATCCGTCACGGCGCTATAGCCGTGACGGTGACGGGCAGCACGTACGGATCTCCGTCCGCGTGCCCGCTGTCAGCCGCACCGTGGTGCAGCTGGAACGTGAGCGTGGTCACGCCTTCTGAAAGGCCGCTCACACGCCCGGTGAAACTCCCCGCCACCGAACCCTGCCAGATCGCGGTGGCGGAGTCCGCCGACTGGACGTCGAGCCCGTACTCATGCGGGTCGAACGCCACGTCATGTCCATCGTGATCGATGAACGATACGGTCAGCACCGGCGACTCTCCGCCGGCAGTAACGCTCAGCGCGCCCGTCACGACCGCAGCTTCCCCGCTTCCTTCGATGCGGGCCACCTCCGCCGCCCCCGCACGGATCAATACGCCTTCCGGCTCGGCATGATCCTCCTCGTGCGAGACAGGGTTCTCGCAAGCCACGACCAGCGTGGCCAGCAGCACCCCGGCAAGCGGCGACCGCCAATTTATGTTATTCATGGTGGATTCTCCATGCTCTTGTGGCCAGTGCCCGATCCCGGCGCTCCGGCCGCCGCAATCCACGCGGGCTGCCGAACCGGCCGCCCTGCGAGAAGCGTTAGAGACACTGCCACGTCGATCAATGTTCCTTATGCGTCTCCGGATCTGCCCGACTGCAGCGGCCAGGTGCCTGTGGCCGTTCGTTTTAGCCGCCTGCGCGTGCTCGCCTGGCAATGGTGAGTTCCGGCCGCTCGAGGCCGGCGATCCGGCCCCCGAGTACGGCGCCCCCACCCTCGCAGGCGACTCGCTGCACCTGTCCTCCCTCCAGGGGCGGCCGGTGCTGCTCAATGTCTGGGCCACATGGTGCCCGCCGTGCCGCGAGGAGATGCCCGCACTCCAGAAGTTGCACGAACAGTTCGGCCCGCGTGGCCTGCGCGTCATCGGAGTCTCCGTCGACTCACGCGGAGCGGAGTCCACAGTCCGCCGTTTCGTCGAGGAGGGCGGCTACACGTTTACGATCCTGCATGACGCGGACGATGCCGTCTCCGGGCGGTTCCGCACGATGGGTGTGCCCGAAACATTTCTGATCGACAGCGATGGTGTCGTCGTGCGACGCTGGATCGGGAAGTTCGACCCGCTGGCGGAGGACGTCGTGGCGGACGTGGAGGCGCTGCTCGCGCCTTGACGGGTATACTAAGATCCATGGCTGAGCTGCCCGAAATCATATCCCCGAGTCGCCGTTCGAAGGCATGACCCCGATGGACACGAGTTTCGAATACGATTTCACGTTCCAGCGCCGTCACAACGGACCGGGACGCGACGAGATCCAGCAGATGCTCGATGCGGTGGGCTACGACTCGCTGGATGAGCTGATGGACGTCGCGATTCCCGAAGCCATCCGGCTGCGTCAGCCGCTCAGGATCCAGGAAGGCGCGAGCGAGCACGACGCGCTGCGCGAGCTGCGTGCGATCGCGGAGCGCAACCGCGTTTTCCGCTCCTACATCGGCATGGGCTACAACGACACCATCACGCCACCGGTCATTCTGCGGAAGGTGCTCGAGAACCCCTCCTGGTACACCGCCTACACTCCCTATCAGGCCGAGATCGCGCAGGGCCGCCTCGAGGCGCTGCTGAACTTCCAGACCGTGGTGATCGATCTCACGGCGCTGCCGATCGCCAATGCATCGCTCCTGGATGAAGCGACCGCCGCCGCGGAAGCCATGGCCATGGCGGAGGGCGTGAGGGGCAAGGGCCGTTCGCGCTTCTTCGTATCCGAGCTGTGTCACCCGCAGACGATCGATGTAGTGCAGACGCGCGCACGCGCACGAGGCTGGGACGTCATTGTCGGAGATCACACGTCATTCGACTTCGATGAGACCGTCTTCGGCGCGCTGCTCCAGTATCCGGCAACGGATGGCGTCGTCCATGACTACCGCGAGTTCGTGGAACGCGCGCATGCGGTCGATGCGCTCGTCACGGTCGCGACGGACCTGCTCGCGCTCACACTGCTCGTGCCGCCGGGCGAGTGGGGCGCCGACATCGTGGTCGGCAACACGCAGCGGCTCGGCGTCCCGCTCGGCTACGGCGGTCCGCACGCGGCGTTCTTCGCGACACGCGACGAGTTCAAGCGCCAGATCCCCGGCCGCATCATCGGCGTCTCCCGCGACTCGCGAGGGAAGCCGGCACTGCGCATGGCTCTTCAGACGCGCGAGCAGCACATCCGCCGCGAGAAGGCCACCTCGAACATCTGCACCGCGCAGGTGCTCCTCGCCGTCATCGCGAGCTTCTATGCCGTCTACCACGGACCGGAAGGACTGCGCGAGATCGCCCGCCGCATCCGCGTCCGCGCACTCACGCTCGCAGACGGACTGCGTTCGCTGGGCTATGACGTCGCCAGTGGCGAGACGTTCGACAGTGTGCGCGTTGAATGCGGTGCCGAGCGCGATGCCGTGCTCGTTCGCGCAGTGGAGCGCGGGATCAACCTGCGCCCGCTCGGCGACACCGCGATCGTGATCGCTCTGGACGAAACCGTATCGCTCGACGATGTGGACGACGTGCTCGCCGCATTCGCGCGCGACAGCGGCAGTGCGCCGTCGGCCGCGAAGCTCGCGGGCGATGTGGACGCCGACTATCCCGATTCGTTCGCGCGTACGTCGGAGTTCATGACGCACCCGGTCTTTCACCGGTATCGTGCCGAGCACGAGATGCTCCGCTACATCCATCGGCTCGAGTCGCGCGACCTGTCGCTCGTGCACTCGATGATCCCGCTCGGATCGTGCACGATGAAGCTGAATGCCGCGGCCGAGATGCTGCCGATCTCGTGGCCGGAGTTCGCGAAGCTGCACCCGTTCGCGCCGGCCGATCAGGCCGCCGGGTACCGCATCCTGTTCGACCAGCTCGATGCCTGGCTCTCGGAGATCACCGGCTTCGAGCGCGTATCGCTCCAGCCGAACGCCGGATCACAGGGCGAGTATGCCGGGCTCCTGGTCATCCGCGCCTACCACGAAGCTAACGACGGGGCGCCTCGCGACGTCTGTCTCATACCACAGTCCGCGCACGGGACGAACCCGGCCTCGGCCGTCATGGCGGGATTCCAGGTGGTCGTCGTCAAGTCGGACGAGCGCGGCAACATCGACATTCCGGACCTGCGCGAAAAAGCGGAGAAGTACGCCGACCGCCTCGGCGCGCTGATGGTGACCTACCCATCCACGCACGGTATTTTCGAGGAAGGGATCCGCACCATCTGCGAGGTGGTGCACGAACACGGCGGACTGGTGTATATGGACGGCGCCAACATGAACGCGATGGTCGGCCTCTGCCGCCCGGGCGACATCGGCGCCGACGTCTGTCACCTCAATCTCCACAAGACATTCACCATCCCGCACGGCGGCGGCGGCCCCGGCATGGGCCCGATCGGCGTCACGAAGGCGCTGGCTCCGTTCCTGCCCGGCCATGCGGTGGTGAAGACCGGCGGTGAAAACGCAATCGGCGCCGTGTCGGCCGCACCCTGGGGCAGTCCGGGAATTCTGCCCATCCCGTGGATGTACATTCGCATGATGGGCGGGCCCGGCCTCACGTTTGCAACGAAGGTCGCCATCCTGAGCGCCAACTATGTGGCCCGCCGTCTGCAAGAGCACTATCCCGTGCTCTACACGGGGCGCGACGGGACCGTCGCTCATGAATGCATCATCGACCCGCGGCCGCTCCGCAGTGCGAGCGGCGTCGAGGCCGGCGATATCGCCAAGCGACTGATGGACTACGGCTTCCACGCGCCGACCGTATCGTTTCCGGTGGCCGGGACGCTCATGATCGAGCCGACCGAGAGCGAATCGCTCGAGGAGCTCGACCGGTTCTGTGACGCACTGATCGGCATCCGTGAGGAGATCCGCGAGGTCGAGATCGGTATCGCCGACCGCACGGACAACCTGTTGAAGAACGCGCCGCATACGGCAGACATGGTCGCCGCCGACGAGTGGAATCACTCCTACGGCCGCGAACGTGCCGCCTGGCCGGCGCCGTGGACGAGAGAACAGAAGTTCTGGCCGGCCGTCGGCCTCGTCGAGAGTGCCGCCGGCGACCGCAATCTGATCTGCGCGTGCATTCCCATCGAGGAGTACGCGGAGGTCTGACCCCGTACATCACAGACCGGGCGCGCATCGTACGCGCGGCCGCTGTCGCTTGAAGAAGAGTGTGATCGCCGGGAGGCGCGCGCAGGCGCGTTCCCCGGAATCACCGCAGGTCCGCTCGCGTCGGGCGCGGTCTGCATGCAAATGCCACACGCACGACGCACCACACAGCAGCCAGGTGGATGGCCTGCCGCCTTCCGCCAGCGGATGCCCGCCTGCCCGCGGCCCCGTTCGGCTGTTTCCGAGAATACGGAGTGAATACGTACAGTGAGTAGCACAGAAACGGCCGGTGTGCTGGACATTACGTCCGGCGGCGCGGGGTTCATCCGACGCCAGGAGCACGGCTACCTTCCGACCGACGGCGATGTCTATGTCGCCCAGAAACTCATCCAGCGATACAAGCTGCGCACCGGCGACGATATCATGGGAGAGGCCGGCCCCTCACCGGGGCGTGGCAAGAATCCTCCCCTGACGACCGTCGCATCCGTCAACGGCCTCTCTCCCGAGGAAATCTCAGGCCGACCCGAGTTCCACCGCCTGAGCGCGCTTCACCCGAAGGACCAGTTGGTCCTGGAGTGCGAGCTCGACCGCGGCGAGAAGGATCACACGAACCGGATCATCGACCTGTTCTGTCCATTCGGTAAGGGCCAGCGCGCGATGATCGTTGCACCCGCAAAGGCCGGCAAGACGATGGTTCTGCAGGCCGTAGCCGAGGGCGTGGTGAAGAACTACCCGAATGCCTCCGTGTTCATCCTGCTCGTGGACGAACGTCCCGAGGAAGTGACGGAGATGGAGATGTGCGGGTACGGCGAGGTAGTGGCGTCGAGCTTCGACCATCCCGCAGACCGGCATGTCGGCATCGCCGAGATCACGCTCGAGCGAGCGCGCCGGAAGGTCGAAATGGGCCAGGACGTCGTCATCATCCTCGACTCGATCACACGCCTCGCCCGCGCATACAACACGAACGAGCGCAGCAGCGGCAAGACGCTGACAGGCGGACTGGATTCGAATGCCCTCGAGAAGCCGAAGCGGTTCCTGGGCAGCGCTCGCAACATCGATCCCAAGCAGGGCGGCGGCTCCCTCACGATCATTGCCACTGCACTGATCGAGACCGGCTCCCGCATGGACGACGTCATTTTCGAGGAGTTCAAGGGCACTGGCAACAGCGAGCTGGTCCTCAGCCGCGAGCTGGCCGACAAGCGGATCTGGCCTGCGATCGACCTGACCGCCAGCGCCACGCGCCGTGAAGAGCTGCTGCTGGGGGAGGACGCGCTCACGGCATCACACAAGCTGCGCCGCGACTTCGCGGACCAGAGCCCACCCGAAGCAATGGATCAGCTGCTCGCCCGGATGCGTCGCACGAAGACCAACGACGAGCTCATCGCGCAGATCACGAGCGGGCGGGTTTAGGTTTAAGGGGCAGGGAAGCGGGCGTCGCGGGTCGCTTCTTTTCACGTAGAGCCGCGGAGGAGCAGAG
>DATABQ010000353.1:0-8080 GCA_036259495.1 Longimicrobiales bacterium
GCGGTGTGCAGATAGTCAGTGATTGGCAGGAATACTCGACAGAGGGCACGCCACTGGAAGCGCCGCCTGTGGTGACCATTGTTGAATTCTCGGACTTTACATGTCCTCATTGCCGATCTCTGGCTGCGACACTCAGTGATCTAAAAGCGCGATACCCTGACAAGTTGTCGATAGTGTTTCGCCACTACCCCCTAAACGCGACTGCTTTAACTGCCGCTCACGCAGCTGAATGTGCCAATCGCGTTGGCAGGTTCCAACCGTACCACGACCTCCTCTTTGAGCACCAGGATTCAATCGGCATCGCTAGGTGGACACAACTCGCACTGCGGGCGGGGATCCGTGACACCGTTCACTTCAATCATTGCCTTGCCGACAGCACAGCGTTTCAAAGTGTCGCCCGCGATGCTAGGGCTGCGACCCAATTGGGTGCGAGTGGAACACCGACCATACTCATTAACGAGCACTTGCTGCGAGGGAATCCAGGCCGGCCGTATCTTTTTCGTTTGGTGGAATCGCTGCTCAAGCGGGCGGAGCCCTGAAGGATCTGCGTAGCGTGGATCTGCTAATCTCTGAATTGCGACCCCTAGTGAGAAGCAGAGATCTCCAGTTTGTAATGACTACGATGCGTTGTAAGGAAGCCCTTTAGGGCGAAGCGCGCTCTATGAAGGATTCCGAGTTCTCACAGTGGCGGCCGCATCCCTGGCACGGCCTCGAGATCGGGCGCGACCCGCCCGTCAACGTCAACGCCTACATCGAGATCACGCCGTTCGATCTCATCAAGTACGAGGTGGACAAGAACTCCGGGTATCTGCGTGTCGATCGTCCGCAGCGCACCTCCTCGCAGCCGCCCGCCCTGTACGGGTTCATACCGCGCACGTACTGCGGCGAGGTCACGGCTGCACTCTGCCCGGGCGCGAAGCGCGGCGATGGCGACCCGCTCGACATCTGCGTGATCAGCGAGCGCCCCATCGCGCGCGCAGAGGTCATCGTGCCCGCCCGCGTGGTCGGCGGCATCCAGCTCCTGGACCGGGGCGAGGCGGATGACAAGATCGTCGCCGTCCTCGAGGGCGATTATGTGTGGAACCACGTGACGGACCTCGCCGCGCTGCCCACCATCCTCGTCGAGCGGCTCCAGCACTATTTCTCGACGTACAAGCTGATCCCGGGCGCCGATCTCCAGATCACGGTGCAGAACGTCTACGGTCTGTATCACGCGACCCGCGTCATCGAAGCGGCGATGTCGGACTATCGCGCGTTGGGCACGGCGTAAGATGCTCACTCGCAAGAATGCCTCGAGGCACCGGAGCGTTGACTACAATGCAGCGATTGCTATGAGGGAATCCCGGAGAACACAACATGCACCAATGCATTGAATGTCCCTCCCCCCACGGGGCAGAGCTGAATCCATCTGACAGGCAGACGCCTTCGCCGCCACTGTCTCGGATCTGTCTTCCGATACTACTCCTGTTGTGTGCTGTGCCATCTGCATTTGCCCAATCCATCCGCGACAGCGCTCGCGTTACGGTGATCACTTACGCTCCTACCGATAGCGCCCCTCAGTGGCGTATCGATGCCCGTCCCGAGCTCGTCATTGGTACGCGCGGCGGCCCTGCGACCTCGACATTCTCGAATATCACCAATGCGTTTCGTCTCGCCGATGGTACCATCGTCGTCGGAGACATGGACTCCCGGCAGATTCGTATGTTCGATTCCGACGGCGCGCACATGCGTACAATCGGACGTGAGGGTGGTGGCCCTGGTGAGTTCCGTTCGCTCTGGCGGGTCTGGCGGGAGAGTGACCGGATTTTGGGACTGGACGGCAGTGGGCGGATCCACGCGTTTCGATTTGACGGTGAGTACCTGGAAACCGCTCAGCCGCTGGTATCGAGTTCAGGAGCTCGGATCCGACCTCACGGGTTTCTTGCCAATGGCGTTCCGATCGGCTCCTTCCTTGAATTGGCGCCAGATGTTCCCACGGGTCGCTCCCTCGCAGCGGGAACACTGGTCAAGGTGATGGCCGGTGACATTGTACCGCTGGCGCGCTATCCATCGCACGTGGTGATCAAGCACCCCGGTCAGCGGCCGACACACCTCGTTTATGGCCCGGAGGCAGTGGTCGGTGTCCTTCCGGATCGCGTCTGCATCGGGTATCCACGCGCTTACGAGTTTCACTGCTTCGATGAAGGAGGTAGGCTCCGCACGATAACGCGCCGTGAGAACTGGCCGTCCAGGACCGTCACCGAAGGAGACCGCGAGATTTATTTCGCCGGTATAGATCAGGCCAATCCAGGGGAGCGGGGCGCTTCGTATCGTCAGCAGGTGCGTGAAACGACCGATTTCGCCAGCGAGTTGCCAGCATATGGGCGCTTCGTTGTCGCATCGGAAACCGGCGAGCTGTGGATCGGTCCAATGATACCTCAGGACCAGACGCTCGGACTGCTTAACGTTACATCAGATGAGCCCACGCGGTGGTCCGTCTTCTCTCCGGACGGATTGTGGCTTTCTGAGATTGTTCTGCCGGGCCGATTCCATCTGACGGATGCCGGCTCGAACTACGTGCTGGGTGTGAGTCGGGACGAGTTCGACATCGAGCGTATCGTAATGTTCCGGCTGCTCCGGAATTAGAGTGCGATGGCATCCAACGATCATCGCCTTGCTCTGTATCTCGCAGCCGTTCTGCTCTTCGCTGTACCTAGCGGCGCTGCGGCTCAGACAGCTACGCTGTCCGGTCGCGTTCTCGATGCGACCAGTGCCGAGCCGGTCTCCCAGGCGACCATCATCGTAGGCGACCGAACGGCCACTTCAGCAGGTGACGGCGGCTTCACCGTATCCGGCCTGGCAATTGGCACGCACATCGTCCTCGTTCACGCATTCGGGTACGATACGTCCCGAAGCGAGATCGTTCTGAGATCGGATACGGTCGTGGAGATACGGCTGCCGCCGACTCCCATACGTCTGGATGCGCTCCACGGAGTGGCGGGGAGCGTGGTCCTTCGAGGCCTGGTCCGTGACGCCGGTTCGAACCGGACTCTGCGCAACGTTGCAGTGCTGGCGGTTGGCGGCCGATCCACGAGGTCGGACCGTCTCGGGCGGTTCCGGCTCGAGCTGCCCCGAAGCGCACCCGCCGCTGTGAGCCTGCGATCCTTCGGGTATCTGCCCCTCACGGACAGTCTCGAGCTGGCCGGCGACACGGCCATCACGTTCTACCTCGAGCCTGATGAGGTGGTCGGCCGCATGATTGCCCATCAGGTCCGCCGTCTAGAAGAGCGCGCCACGCCTCGGCGTACTGCCGGGATGCCGCCGGTCGATCGGGAGGAACTGCTCGCGAGCAACGCGAATCTCTATCAGATGCTCGACCAGCGAGGGTATCTGCGGCGCGTGCGTTGCGTTCTCGTGGACGATGTGCAGTACTTCGGCCATGAGCGGGCAGGGATACTGCGCACCACGCTTCCAGAGGATGTGGAGCGTGTGGAGCTGCTTTATCGTGGCGCGATGCTGCGAGTCTACACACGCGACTTCATCCGGCGAATGGTCATGGGCCAGGTAGCCATCAGACGGCCGCTGTACGTGGGCGAGGCGAGCCCGCCGGTCTGCCAGTGAATCCTCGAACCGGTGAAGCAAGCGCAGACGGCTGCCCTGACCTGCCGCCCTCCGGCGCATGTAGTTTGACACCCCGCCACGTCCGCTGAAACCTTCATCGACATGTCGACACAGAACCTTCTGAACTCTTTCGATGCGGGGCGTCGTGCTGCACTCGCGCGTGTCATATCCATCGTCGAGAACCAGCGCGAGGGATTCCACGACCTGCTGAACGCGCTGCACTCCCGCATAGGACGCTCACATCGCATCGGCATCACCGGGCCGCCCGGGGCGGGGAAGTCGACGCTCACGGCCGCACTGATCGCGCATTATCGCAGCCGCGGCGAAAAGGTCGGCGTCATTGCGGTCGATCCCACGTCGCCGTTCACCGGCGGCGCGCTGCTCGGCGATCGCATCCGCATGAACGAGATCTCCATGGATGACGGCGTCTTCATCCGTTCGATGGCGACGCGCGGCTCGCTCGGCGGTCTGGCGCTCGCGACGAAGGAGATCGCCGATGTCATGGATGCGTTCGGCTTCGAGCGCATCATCGTGGAGACGGTCGGTGTCGGACAGTCGGAGCTCGACATCGCTGCCGCGGCGGATTCAACGGTCGTCGTGCTCGTGCCGGAGTCGGGCGACAGCATCCAGACCATGAAGGCGGGCCTGATGGAGGCGGCGGACCTGTTCGTCATCAACAAGGCCGACCGGCCCGGTGCGGACCGTCTGGCGCGCGAGGTCTCGAGCATGCTGCACTTCCGCACGGGGCAGGCGCTGCGGAACGTGCCAGCGCACCACGGCGTCGACATGAAACAGATGACAGCCAGGCGCGCCGCGGCGAAGGCGGCCGAGTCGGCTGTCCGCAGGAAGCTGGGGAAGGCGAGGGAGCCGGAGCAGCCCGCCATGTGGGGCATACCCGTGCTCAAGACCACCGCCGAAACGGGCGACGGCGTAACCGAGTTCGCGGAAACGCTCGACCAGCACCGGGAGTGCCTGAACGAGAGCGGCGAGATGTCGCGCCGGCGGCGCCAGCGGCTCGCCGAGCGCGTCCGCGACGAGGTCGCGCGGAGTGTGCAGCGGTCGGTGTGGCAGGAGCGCGGCGGCGCCGAGGCGCTGGAGCGTGCGCTGCCCGACCTGGAGGCCGGCCGCGTCACTCCCTACGACGTCGCGGCGCTGATCCTGCGCGGAAACGACTGAATCGGCTCCGCGGGCGGGTATTCCGCGGCGGAAAGCGTTATCTTCGGGTCTGAACCCGTGAGACTGGAAGGCGACAATGGGTGTGACGAAGTCAGAGGCGGATGAGGCGCGTGTGAGCAGCCCCGAGCTGCTCGAGCGTATAGAGGCCCAGGAGCGCGAGCTGGCGGAGCTGCGCGCCAGGCTCGCCACCTGGGAAACCGCGTACGAGAAGCAGCCCTCGCGCGACGACTCCTTCACCACCATCTCCGGCGTTCCCGTCGAGCCGCTCTACACCGAGGCGGACCTGCCCGGCTGGGACTACATGGAGCAGCTCGGACTTCCGGGCGAGTTCCCGTTCACGCGCGGGCCGTACACTTCGATGTACCGGACACGCCTCTGGACGATGCGTCAGTTCGCGGGCTTCGGCACGTCCGAGGAGACGAACCAGCGATACAAGTACCTGCTCGCGCACGGCCAGACGGGCGTCAGCGTCGCGTTCGACTTCCCGACGCTCATGGGCTACGACTCCGACCATCCGCGGTCGCTGGGCGAGGTCGGCAAGTGCGGTGTAGCGATCAGCTCGCTCGCCGACATGGAGACGCTCTTCGACGGCATCCCGCTCGGCGATGTGTCCGTCTCGATGACGATCAACGGTCCCGCCATCATCATGTTCTGCTTCTACGTCGCTGCGGCCGAGAAGCAGGGCGTGTCGCCGGAGCAGCTGCGCGGCACCGTTCAGAACGACATCCTGAAGGAATACATGGCGCAGCACGCGTGGATCTATCCCGCGGATCCCGCGCTGAAGCTGATCGTCGACATGTTCGAGTGGTCCTCGCAGCATGCGCCGAAGTACAATCCCATCTCGATCAGCGGCTATCACATCCGCGAGGCCGGATCGACCGCGGGGCAGGAGCTGGCGTATACGCTGCGCAACGGCTTCGAATACGTCGAGCGCGGTATCCAGCGCGGACTCGATGTCGACGACTTCGCACCGCGTCTCTCGTTCTTCTTCGACGTGCACAACGACTTCTTCGAGGAGGTCGCGAAGTTCCGCGCCGCGCGCCGGATCTGGGCGCGTCGGATGCGTGACGTGTACGGCGCGAAGAAGGAGGAGTCGTGGCGGCTCCGCACGCACGCGCAGACGGCGGGTGTGTCGCTCGTCGCACAGCAGCCGGAGAACAACATCGTGCGCGTCGCCTATCAGGCGCTCGCGGCGGTGCTCGGCGGCACACAGTCGCTGCACACGAACTCCATGGACGAGACGCTCGCGCTTCCGACGGAGAAGTCCGTCCGCATCGCGCTCCGCACACAGCAGATCGCAGCGTACGAAACCGGCGTTGCCAACACGATCGATCCTCTGGCCGGGTCCTACTTCCTCGAGGCGACGACCGACCGTATCGAGCGTGAGGCGGAAGAGATCTTCGAGGAGATCGAACGACTGGGCGGCGTGGTGCGCGGCCTCGAGATGGGCTATTTCCAGCGCGAGATCGCACTGGCCGCGGATCGCCAGCAGCGCGAGATCGAGACGGGTGAGCGCGTCATTGTCGGCGTCAACGGCTTCACCGAGGGCGGCGACGACTCGGACATCGACATCCTGCGCATCGGCGATGCCCCCGAGAAGCGCCAGCGCGAGCGTCTCGCCGAGCTGCGTGGCGCGCGTGACGATGAGCGTGTGAAGCAGTCCCTGGACCGACTCCGCGAGGCCGGCGCGGCGGGCGAGAACGTCATTGAGCCGATGCTCGAATGCGCTCGCGCCTACTGCACGATCTTCGAGATCCGCGAGGCCCTCGAGAAGGTCTACGGCGCGTACAAGGAACCGATCTTCTTCTGAGCGGGGATCCTTCGTGATCTGGCTCCGCGGCCCGGCTGCGTCCACGAACAGATTCAATCGCAGAGTTACGCTGAGGAACGACGGAGGACAGCGAGACATGAGGGTGCCGCAGACATACATGTATTGTTCTCCGCGTACCTCAGCGATCTCTGCGGCCCTCTGCGATTGAATCTGTTAAACCCCTGCCCCTGCCCCTGCCTGTGAGCGCGATGCTCGCGGTCGCCGCGGAGACCGCCGCGCATCCGGAACTCGGAGCCGGCGCCATCGTGCTGCGGCTCGGGCTCGCGCTGCTGCTCGTTGCCGCGAACGGCTTCTTCGTCGCGTCCGAGTTCGCGCTGGTCGGTGCACGGCGCACGCGCCTGGAAGCGCTCGCGCGGGCGGGCAATCGGCGCGCGAAGCTGGCTTCGTCCGCTATCCATCGTCTCGATCACTACATCTCCGGCACGCAGCTGGGCATCACGCTCGCATCGCTCGCGCTGGGCTGGGTCGGCGAGTCGACCATCGCGGCGATCATCGTCACCATGTTCGATGGACTCCCACCGCCGTTCGACTTCCTGGCCACACACGTTGTCGCCACGATTCTCGCATTCACGCTCATCACGTTCATGCACATCGTGCTGGGCGAGCTCGCACCGAAATCGCTCGCACTGCTGTTCCCCGAAGCGGTATCGATGTGGACGGCGGGTCCGCTGATCCTGTTCTCGCGCGCGCTCACGCCATTCATCGTGTTCCTGAACGGCACGGCCAACATGCTGCTCCGGTTGTTCGGCCTGAGCGCGCCTCACGACATGGAGCGCGTGCACCGGCCGGAGGAGCTGCAGATGCTGCTCACGCAGACATACGAGCACGGCCTGCTGCGGGAGGAGCCGGTGGAGATGATCCGCGGCGTATTCGGCCTCTCGGATACCACGGCGGCGGAGGTGATGACGCCGCGCACGGAAGTCATCGGCATTCCCGTCGAGTGGAGCATAGCGGATGCGGCCGCGTTCATCCTGAACGAGGGCCACTCGCGATTTCCCGTGTTCGAGGAGTCGATCGACCACATTGTCGGTGTCGTGCTTGCGCGTGACGTGTGGCAGGCCCAGACGCAGGGCGGCACAGAATTGCGATCGATCATGCGGCCCGGCCTGTTCGTGCCGGACACGAAGCCGATCGAGGCACTGCTCCGCGAGATGCGTCGCGAGCGCGCACACCTTGCCGTGGTCGTCGATGAGTTCGGCGGCACGGCCGGTATCGTGACGATCGAGGATGTGATGGAGGAGATCGTCGGCGAGATCGAGGACGAGCTCGACGAAGTCCCTCCGGAGGTCGAGCGCGGCGCCAGCGGGGAGCTGTTGATCAGCGGCGCGTTCACCATCTCCGAGCTGAACGAGCTCTACGACCTGCGACTGCCGGAGGAGGATTACACGACCGTCGGCGGCTTCGTGCTCGGACGGCTGGGACGTGTCGCGCGAGTGGGCGACCAGGTCACGATCCGGGGCGGGCAGCTGCGCG
>DATABQ010000354.1:0-4405 GCA_036259495.1 Longimicrobiales bacterium
GGCCGCCGATCGGCTCCAGTCGATGCTCGGCCACTCCGCTCATCTTCGCCAGGTCGTGGATCAGCTTCGGGCTCATGCGACCATCGCGGGCCCAGCGCGAAAGCCACCGCACCTCGAACGTCTCGAGTGCCCACAGCAGGAACTCGCGCAGACCTGCCGCCCCTGAAGGCGATCCGCCTTCCCAGGAGATTACCGTGTCATCGAGGTCGAGGTAGAGCACCGGCCGCTGCTGCATGGTGCCCCTTACTGCCAGTACCGAGCCGCTGCGGCAGGTGCGGCGTGCTGCGCCGTGCGGGACTCGCTTCGAGCCGGCGCAGGCGCCGCTTCAGCTCGGCCGCGATCGCCGCCGCATGCTCCGAATGCTCCAGCAGCCCCGAGCTGAAGCCCTGATTCGCCAGATGTGCGCACCGATGGAATTCGATCAGGCGTTCATCCAGGCGCTCGCCGTATCCCGTGCGCAGGTGACGCCGAACCGCAGACGGTATCTCGCGTTCGAAGAGTGGACTGTGCAGCACATCGAAGACGGCGATATCCGATTCCGCAGCACCGCCGCCGACATCATCCAGATCGAGCAGACCGACGCATTCGACGCGCTCGTCGCGGATCCTGCACAGCACGTTGCCGAGGTGCAGATCATCGTGCACGAGCGCCGGTCGATTTGCGTGAAGCGGCCGCACGGCCGGAATCGCGGCGATGAGCTGCTCGAGCAATCCGACGCCTTGGGGCCAATGCGCAATTACCGCCGGCAGAAGCCGAAGCCGAAGATCGCGCTCGAGCTCCACGCCTGGATCCTGCGCCGGGTTTCGCTGGTACAGCGGCCCCCATCCCGGCGCCTGAATATCGTGCAGCCGGCGGACGAGTGCACCGAGACTGCGAAGTGCTGCCGACCGAGCGTCAGCCGACAGCGCCGGCCAGAGCTGCGCCAGCGTAGGAAGCTCGATGCGCCAGTACGCCTGCACCGGCATGCCGCCCGGGTCGCAGCTCAGCGGCAGCGGGTGCGGGACGATGATGTCGCTGCCGTCGCTGACGAGCCGCGCAGCCCGGGCAGCGGCCGAGAAGCAGTCGCCGATCCAGTCGTGGCGCGCCCGTTTGACCAGCAGCACGCGGCCGTCGCTGAACGTCAGCTCGTGGATGTCATTGCTGTGACCGCCGTGGGACCGGATGCGCGCCGGACGGGCTCCGCGGCCGGCGTCCGCAAGAGCGGGCATGACATCGGACAGCCAGACGGGAATCTCGTTTCGACGTACAGTATCGAGAGTCGCAACCATCGCAGTCCTCGGCCCAGGGAATCATGTCGGCAGCGCCGTTCGAACAGGGTCCTTGGACTGCGTACCCGTTACCGTTTATGAGGTGGCGGTGCGAAGCTCCTGCGGGCGGACACGTATTTCTGAATCACAAGTCGTCGCTGCTCTGCTCCTTCACGTTCGCGTGATACTTCGTGAGCGCATCGCTCACTCGCACCACGTAGGGATGCGGCGGCACCTCGATCGAGCGGAGCCAGACGGGCAGCGATGCGGTTTCACGCGCGGCGCGAGCGCGCGCATCGCCAGTCGATTCACGGCCGGCTTCAGTACGTGCCCCCGCTTTCATCACACAATGCAGCAGGGGACGCCCCTCCAGATCTTCATTCCGTCGTGCGATGACATCCTCCCGAGCGATGCCGTCGCGTTCCATCCTGAACACCTGCTTGCTGCCCGGCAGCACCGGTTTGCCGGGCGATGTCTTGACGCGTCCCCGACCGTCGTATTCAGCGAGCTTGTATACCATGTCGAGCGAAGGCGCATCGTTCGACACCCCCATGGCCGTGCCCACGCCGTAGCCATCGATCGGAGCTCCTGCCTGCACGAGCGCCCGCACCGAATGCTCCTCCAGTCCCCCGCTCGCGAAGATCCGCACGTCCGCCAGACCGCTTTCATCGAGGCGCGCGCGTGCCGACCGCGACAATGAATCCAGATCGCCCGAATCGAGCCGGATCGCAGACACACTGAACTCATCGCCCAGCTCCTGCGCGAGTCGCACGACGTTCTCCACGCCGGCCATGGTGCCATACGTATCCACGAGCAGCGTGCTGCCGGGATAAAGGTGAACGAACCGTCGGAATGCATTGAGCTCACTCGAATGCGCCTGGATGTAGCTGTGTGCCATCGTGCCGCTGACGGGGATGCCGTAGAGCTGCCCTGCACGCACATTGCTCGTCGCCGTGACTCCAGCTATGTGGAAGGCGCGGGCGGCCTTCAGCCCTGCATCCGTGCCGTGCATGCGCCGCAGACCGAAATCGACGACAGCGCGCCCAGCAGCTGCTGCGACAACGCGGGCGGCCTTGCTCGCGAGCATGGTCTGCACGTGCATCTGGTTCAGCACGAATGTCTCGACCAGCTGCGCTTCCGGCAGCGACGCAGTGATCTCCAGAATCGGCTCGTCCGCGAACACCGGTGTACCTTCAGGGACCGCATGCACGTGCCCCGTGAAGCGGAACGTCCTCAGATACTCGATGAACCACGGGAAGAAGTGCGGCAGCCCGGCCAGGTACGCCAGCTCGTCTTCGCTGAACGTGACATTCTCCAGAAATTCGAGCACATCATCGAGCCCGCACGCCAGGAGGTAACTGCGGGAGGCGGGTAGCCGCCGAACGGAGAGCGTGAACACGGCCTCGCCGGCCATCCGCTCGTGCACATACGCCTGCGCCATGGTCAGCTGATACAGATCGGTGAGCAGGGCGGACTGCCCGCCGGTGTGCATCGCTGTCACACGATCATCCCGCTGTGTTCGGGAGAACGACGCCCGCCGCTCCCATGACGTCGAGACACTGCTGTGCGGCGCTCGGATCCACAGGCATCGATCCTTCCGGTACGAGCGCCACCTCGTAGCCGTGCCGGCGCGCTTCCAGCGCCGACGCCGCAACACAGACATCCTGCGCAAGACCTCCGATCCAGAGGCGCTTCACGCCATCCTTCTCCACGCGCGCATGGAGCCCGGTATCGTGAAACGCCGAGAGCTGATCGTGATCGAAGCGCGTCCCCTTCGTCACAATCGTCGCATCGGACGGAAGCCGCAAAGACGAATGGAAGCGCGCACCCGGCGAATCCTGGAGGCAGTGCGGGGGCCACTCGCCGCCCTCCTCCTCGAAGCTCGGATGACCGGCCGGATGCCAGTCACGGGATGCGTATACCGGGATCCCCCGCTCCGCCGCGACCGCCAGCCAGTTGTTCAGAACGGGAATCACACGGTCCCCGTCCGGCACCGGGAGTGCTCCGCCGGGGCAGAAGTCATACTGCACGTCCACGATCAGCAGGCCGTCGCCTGTGCGCATCGCGTCGGGGTTCATTCTCGCCTCCGTTCCACCGTCCTCCGCACTATAGGGTGGGCGCGGCGGCGGCGCACTGGGGGTCGTCAAAGGTGCCGGAATAGAGGGGCGGATCGACCTGATTAGCATACAATCGCCCATTAGCGTATCTTGGTGACAGAGTGCACCGGCGGATCCCCTGTGGTCTCTGCCGATTTGCGGTGCCTTTCCCCCACATTGTGCAATCAGGAGCCATCATGAAATCGTGGCGACTCTCCCTGCTCGTTCTGCTGCTGCTGGTCCCGGGCGAAGCCTGGTCACAGCAGGCCGAACGGACGGAACCGGTCGTAGCCCTGCGCGACAACAGCCCCGGAGTGCACGCGTTTACGGGAGCGCGAATCGTCGTCGCACCGGGACGGGTGCTGAACAACGCGACGCTGGTCGTGCGTGACGGAGTGATCGAGGCTGTGGGGGCGGGAGTCGATGTGCCGGCGGACGCCCGCGTCTGGTCGATGGAGGGACAGACGCTCTATCCGGGGTTCATCGATGCGCACGCGGATCTGGAGCTGAACTCAGCGCCCGCCGAGGGCGAGCGGGATGCGGGACCGGTGCACTGGAACCCGCAGGTGCGCGCGTACTTCAGCGCGGCCGGCGATTTCCACGACGACGAGGAGCGGCGCTCGGCGCTCCGATCGCAGGGGTTCACGACGGCGCACGTGGTGCCGCAACTCGGCATTTTCCGCGGCCGGACGGCGATCGTGAGCCTGGGGGATGAGGTCGCGCGCGAGCGGATCCTGCGCCCGTCCGTGGGCCACTCGCTCTCGCTAAGCGGCAGCCGGGAGCTTGGAGGCGGCTATCCGAACTCGCCGATGGGTGCGATCGCTCTGGTGCGGCAGACGCTGCTCGATGCGGACTGGTACATCCGGGTCTGGGATGCGTACCGCGACGCGCCCGAAGGGCTCGAGGCTCCGGAGACGAACGCTGCGCTGGCAGCACTCGAGGGTGTGGTGCAGAGCCGGGAGCCGCTGATCGTCGAGACGGGCTCGGAGGAAGAGATCCTGCGCGCGCGAAAGATCGCCGGGGAGTTTCCCGTCCAGCTCTGGCTGCGCGGGAACGGTGAGG
>DATABQ010000355.1:0-1713 GCA_036259495.1 Longimicrobiales bacterium
CCGGAAGTGGACGGCGGTCGTGAGCGGCACACTCTGATGTGTGCCGTCAGCGTTCGGTCGCTCGCTCAGAGCGTCCAGCACGATCTCAATGCCCGTGATGCTGGTCAGCGTCGCCGGCACTGCATCCTGTGCCGTAGCGGCATCGTTCACGAAGAAACGGAACTTCGCCGTGGTGTCGAACGGCGCGACGAGCTCCTCGGGTTGCGCGACCCCGGCGACATGCCGCCAGAGCGCGGTGCCGGCGACCACACCGGACGGGGCGAACTCGTATTTGATCTTCCGATAGAGGAAGATGGGAGTGCCGACTGCGGGAACCGTGGCCGGCAGCGGAATGGTGATGACATCTCCGTTCGGTACCACGCCGGCGCCGGGTACTATGCCGGCCCCGCTGCAGACAAGCGCGCCCGCCGCGCCGACAGACGTCGCAGTCACCGGAGTTTCGATGTACGTGTAGCCACCGGCTGCCGTGCGGTATGCGAATCCGGAGAACGACATGCCGCCGATGCCCGTCAGATCTGCGGGAAGCACGGTGATCGTCAGCTCGCCGGATGCAGAGCTGCAAACCATTCCGAACACGTATGGCACGCGCAACTCCAGCATCTCGTTCGTCGGCGTAGGCACGACGCCGCCGCTGAGCTCGACCATGCGCATCTCGGACATCATGATGTTCAGCGCTCCGCGGGACACGTCACGCGCAGCGCTGACCTTCTCCTGATGATCGAAGAAGCGGGATTGCGATACGAACGCGCCCATGAATGCAGCGCCCAGGACTGCACTCAGCACCAGCGCTATCAGTACCTCGACGAGCGTGAAGCCCGCCCGGTTCTTCAGTGGCGCATTCATGTCAGCACCCCACGCAGAGCGGATTGGCCGTGACGGGTGCGGCGCGAATGAGTCGCATCGTGGAGGCCGGCACATCGTGCTGCAGCGGTGTCGTGACGACCTCGATGCTGACGCCGTTCACCGCGCTGGACAGAGTGATGCAGGTCTCGAAGGCCCGGTTGGTCACACCCGTGGTGGTGCAGCCGCCGGACGTGAGGACGTTTGCATAGGGCATCGTCGCAAGGCGATTCACCGTCTGGAGAGCGACGGCCTGCCGCGCCATCGCATTGTCGGCAACGATGGACTGCCGCGCACTCGCGAATGTCAGCCCGGCGAGTGTCGTCACGATGATGGACAGCAGGACCATCGCGACGACGACCTCCACGATGCCGAATCCTTCCCTGTTCCTCATTATGAGCCACTCACTCTCACCTGGCCCGCGCGACTCATCGAGATCTGGCGGCTCTCGCCGCCTGCCGCCACGGTTATGGTCATGGGCTTCTCCGAAAGGCCGTTCGGATAGACGAGCACCGAAGTCTCATCGGCCGAAAAGGTCTCCACCGGGTACTCGCCCTCCGCATGGAAATACCGCTGACTGTATATCGTTGCGGGAGTTGCGAAATCCCGCAGCCGCATTGCGTTCGCGGCCGGGTCGATCGAGATACGGATCGGCTGCCGCTGCCGCGCGGCCAGGCTGTGCGCCAGTTTGAGGTCCGCCGCAACTACGGATGCAGCGCGCTGGACCCGTGTCTTGGCCAGCATGCTCCCCACCTGTGCGAACGCAAACCCGCCGATGATACCGACGAGAATGAGCACAATGAGGACCTCAGTGAGCGTAAAGCCGTCGCGACTTCGCATTCGGTATTTTCATTCAAATGGACACGAATCGAC
>DATABQ010000356.1:0-1571 GCA_036259495.1 Longimicrobiales bacterium
TCTGAGTGTGGCGCGTCTTGGGGTAATCCGTGCCCTGCTCACTCTCGATCATGAGCACGCCGTCGCCGCCGACGGTGCCGGCGACGGCCATTAGCTGCTCGTGCAGCGACTCGAGCAGCTTTTCCTCCGCCTCGCCCTGCACATCGCCTTCGGCGGCCGCCGTCAGCTCGTGCATCTCCACCTTCTCGTACGACTCCGTGAACTCGTCCGTCGCGATCGACCACTCGTTGTCGCGCTGGAAGCCTATCTCGTTCATCGCACGGGCATCGAAGTTCGGCTTTACGCTCTGAATCTTCGAGCCGTACCGCTTTACAATCACGGTGGCCTTCCTCGTGGGGTTGGTTACTGTGGGGGAAGATTCGCCGCGCGCACAGCCGCGTGCAACCCCTGCGACAGACACGCATCGCAGGAGTATGGCCGATCCGCCGTCGCTCAGAACGTGATGGTGTAGGGGAACCAGGCGGCGATCGGCTGACCGCCGCGCATGCCCGGCCGGAATTTCCACTGCGCTGCATCATCGCGCAGACGGCGATCGAAACGCGAATCGCCCGTGGACGGTGCAATCCTCGTGGAGTCCGACACGACTGCTCCAGTCGGTGCGACGAAGACGTAGACCGTGACCGTCATGCCCTTCACCCGCCCGGGCCGGTCGCTCGGCGGCAGGATCATGCCGCGCGGAGACGGCGCGGTGACCCGGCTCAATCCTTCTTCGGCCGTACCGCCATCGCCCCGGCCCGTGCCGGTCTCTGTGCCGGGACCGGTGTCAGTGCCCCGGCCCTCACCTGCGCCCGCCTGCTGACCGAGCGGCTCCGCCGGCTCCCGCGACGGCTCCTCCTCCGGCTGTGGCTCCGGCTCCGGCTCTGGCTCGACGACCGGGACGGGCTCCGCCACCTCCGGCTCCGGCTCCGGGGTCGGCGTCTGGAGGCGGTAGGAGATCACCTCCATGCCGCCGCCCGCTGCCGCCTGCGGATCGCCGGCGTCCTCGCCCGCCGCAGCGACATTGATGTCCGGGATGATCCGGTCCTCCCGGAAGAACAGCACGAGCAGGATGTGGAACAGCACGGACGCCAGCAGAGACCAGCGAAAGGTCCGGTCCCAGCGACGCAGCTGCACCTCAGTCCGTCGCGGCGTCTTCCGTTGCTCCGTCATCCTGCCTTCGCGTAAGAAGTGTCCGCTGCATAGTACATTCGAAGCCACGGGAGGGTCCGCCATTTCGGCTTTTCCGACCCCGCCTGCGGCGTTACCTTCGCGCCGCACTCTGGTCCCGGCATCCCTGGAGTTCAGTGGTTTTCGACCTGGCCATCATCGGCGGCGGCATCAACGGCACCGGCATCGCACGCGACGCCGCGCTGCGCGGCCTGAGCGTCGCACTCTTCGAGCGCGAGGACTGGGGCGCCGGTACGACCGGCTCATCCACGCGCATGATCCACGGCGGTCTCCGCTACCTGCTGTACGACGTGCCCACCACGCGGGTGTCATCGGAAGACGCGGGACGCATACGCCGGATCGCACCGCACATCACCTGGCGCATTCCGTTCCTCTGGCCGCTCTATCCGGGCGGACTGTTCATG
>DATABQ010000357.1:0-2218 GCA_036259495.1 Longimicrobiales bacterium
GGGCCCGCTTTTCTTATCAGGGATCCCGATCCCCGCATCCCGCCCGGTATCGGCCACTCACCCAACAGGGAACACGCGGCCGCAGTGCTGGAGGCGAGTCGTGCTCGCGGAGCGGCGAGCACGTGCCTTGCCTCCAGCGGCCGGTCACTGAACCTTCCTGCGTTCGGCAGGTCCTGCGACAGGGTGAGGAATGAACAAGAAGAGCATTGAATCGATGGAAGCCGAGGCACTGCGCGGGAAGCGCGTGCTGGTTCGAGTCGACTACAACGTGCCGATCGAAGATGGCGCGGTAACCGATGACACGCGCATTCGCGCCACGCTGCCCACACTGCAGTTCCTCACGGATGCGGGTGCGCGCGTGGTGCTGGTGTCGCACCTGGGCCGGCCGAAGGGGAAGTGGCGTGATGAGATGTCGATGGCGCCGGCCGCGGCGAGACTGCGTGAGCTGATCGATGTGCCTGTGCGCTTCATCGGCGACGTGGTCGGCGGCGACGCGAAAGAGGCCGCCGATGCGCTGGCGCCGGGCTCCATCCTGGTGCTCGAAAACGTCCGCTTCCTCGCCGGCGAGGAGACGAATGATCCGAAGCTGAGCGAGGCACTCGCCGGGTTCGCCGACATCTACGTCAACGACGCGTTCGGCTCCGCGCACCGCGCCCATGCTTCGACGTGCGGCGTGGCCGAGGTGATGAAGGAGAACGGGCGGCCCGCCGTCGCAGGCATGCTCATGGAGAAGGAGCTGCGTTTCCTCGGTGGGGCGCTGGAGAATCCGGAGCGGCCGTTTGCAGCGATTCTCGGAGGCGCCAAGATATCCGGGAAGATCGACGTGATCGAGAGCCTTCTGCCGCGTGTCGAGCATCTGCTGATCGGCGGTGCGATGGCGAATACCTTCTTCCGCGCGCTGGGTCTCGAGACGGGGAAGTCACTGGTGGAGGAGGAGCGGGTGGGCATGGCTCGTACGCTGCTCGAGCGGGCGGGCAGCAAGATCGTGCTGCCGGTCGACTGTGTAGTGGCCGGCGAGGCGAAGGCGGGCGCGCGCACCTGGCTGCTCGCACGCGACGAGGTGCCGCCGGAGGGCTCGATCCTCGACATCGGGCCCAAGAGCGTGGCGACGTTCCGCGACTTCGTGGAACGCTCGCGCACGATATTGTGGAATGGGCCGATGGGCCTGTTCGAGATCGACGATTTTGCGGAGGGCACGCAGGGCGTGGCGCGTGCCGTCGCCGACATGACCGCGAGAGGCGCCACGACGATCGTAGGCGGTGGCGACACTGCGGCGGCCGTGGAGGAAGCCGGTCTCGCGGACAGGATGAGTCACGTGTCGACGGGCGGTGGGGCGTCGCTGGAGTTCCTGGAGGGACGCACGCTTCCCGGCGTCGCGATACTCGATGACGAAGGAGGTGCGGCATGAGCCATCGCGTGCGCCGGCCGGTGCTCGCCGGCAACTGGAAGATGAACAAGGGGCCGCAGGATGCGACGTCCTTCTTCGCGGCGTTCCTCGACAACTACACCGCGCGCAAGGACCGCACGATCATCTTCTTCCCGCCGGCACTCTCGTTTGCGGCGTCGGTCAGGGCGGTGGGGGAACGCAGCGACATACATCTCGGTGTGCAGAACATCCATTGGGAGGAGAACGGCGCGTTCACCGGTGAGATCTCCGCTGCGATCGCAGCGCAGGCCGAGGCAGAGTGGGTTCTCGCCGGCCATTCGGAGCGCCGCCACGTATTCGGCGAGACGGACGAGGAGACGGGTCGCAAGTGCGCAGCCGCGCTCGCCGCGGGGCTCATCCCGATCGCATGCATCGGCGAGACGCTGGAGCAGCGCGAAGCGGGACAACTGCAGGAGGTCCTGCTGCGGCAGCTCGATGCCGTGCTGAACGCCATACCCGCCGACGCGGCGGACCGGATCGTCATCGCATACGAGCCCGTGTGGGCGATCGGCACCGGCGTGAACGCTACGCCCGGCGATGCAGCCGAAGCGCATGCCGTGATTCGAGCGCGACTCACGGAGCGATACGGAAAGAAACCCGCCGGTCACATCCCGATCCTCTACGGCGGCTCGGTCAAGCCGGACAATGCCGCACACCTGCTCTCGGCCGCGGGCGTCGACGGCCTCCTCGTCGGAGGCGCCAGCCTCGATCCGGTGGCGTTCGCCAGGATCAGTGCCGTCTGATGCGGAGAGAAATGCCTACGCTTTCGATAGCATCACGCCTCATCATGCT
>DATABQ010000358.1:0-4024 GCA_036259495.1 Longimicrobiales bacterium
GAAGAGCTGCCGCGCACGCACGAAGCGCCGTCGGCGCTGCTCACGCTGGCACGGCAGGCCGTTCGTGATCCGGAATCGGAGGAAGAGGCAAGGGTATTGCTCGAAAAGCTGATCGTCGAGTATCCGCGCAGTGCGCTCGCACCGCAGGCACGCGCGGAGCTGCAGCGGTTGCAGACGCATTGAAAGCAGGAAGGAAGCAGCATCATGCGACGCATCATCATCGCTACGTTCGTGTTCTCACTGTTCGCTCCGCCGCTCTCGGCGCAGCAGCTCCTCGTCCCGATGGATGAGGCGCAGGCGGACCATCTCAAGGCATACGGTCTCACGTTCTGGGTGCTGGATCATCGCCTCACTGCGGACTGGCTGCTCAACTACCGCGACGGATCGTTCCTGCTGCCGGATCGGCCGGAGGTGCGCCGTGAGGCGGCCATGCGCGGTGTAACGACGGAGCCGGTCAGTGCGGCGGACGTAGCGGACCTGCACGCGATGATCGAGCAGTCGAACATGGAGCGCGTCATCCTGGAGAAGGCGCCGCGCATTGCGGTTTATACGCCCGACAATGTGAACCCGTGGGATGATGCCGTGACGCTCGCATTGACGTACGCCGACATTCCATACGACAAGCTGTGGGATGCCGAAGTGCTTCAGGGCCGTCTGTCGGAATACGACTGGCTGCACCTGCACCACGAGGACTTCACCGGGCAGTATTCCAAGTTCTACATCAGCTACGCTGGCGCGCCGTGGCTGCAGGAGGCGATCGGGGTCAATGAAGCGATGGCGCAGCGCTTCGACAAGGCGGACGTGCCGGAGCTGAAGAAGTCGGTTGCGGAGGAGATGCGGCGCTACGTGGCACAGGGCGGGTTCCTGTTCGCGATGTGCACCGCGACGGAGACGATCGAGCTGGCGCTGGCCGCTCTGGACGTGGACATCGCCGGCGCTTTCAGCGATGGCTCGCCGATGGATCCGAATGCGTCGGAGAAGCTGCAGTGGGATCGAACGCTGGCGTTCCGCGATGCGGAGCTGCAGATGAACGCTGGTGTGAACGCATTCAGCGACATCGACGGACACCAGGTGAACACGACGTGGCGGCAGCCGCTGGGCGTGTTCACATTGTTCGAGTTCAGCCCGAAGTTCGACCCGGTGGCGTCGATGCTGGTGCAGAACCACGAGCGTGTGCTGCCGGACTTCTATGGTCTCACGACGAGCTTCCGGCGCGAGCGGCTGAAGCCGAACGTGATGGTGCTCGGTGAGGAAGAGGGCGCAGGCTGGACGAAGTACATCCACGGTACGTTCGGTGAAGGTACGTGGACGTTCCTGGGCGGCCATGATCCGGAGGATCCGCAGCATCAGATCGGCGATGCGCACACGGACCTGTCGATGCATCCGCACTCGCCCGGCTACCGTCTCATTCTCAACAACGTACTCTTCCCGGCGGCGAAGAAGAAGACGCTCAAGACGTGACGCCGGAGCTCAGACTGGAAGCGCGGACAGCCGCGCGCGTTCGTGCCGAGATCGCACACGCCGGCGGCAACGAGGTATGCTTCGTTGCCGCCGTTGCTGCGGACGGCTCCATCTCGGAGCCGCGCGTGCTCGCGCGCGGGAATGAGCGCGCGGTCCTCGCGGCTACACGCGATGCCGAGCCCGGCAGCCTCATCATCCACAATCATCCGTCGGGCGACCTGACGCCGTCGGACGCGGACATGCGCGTGGCGGCCGAGCTGTACTCCAACGGCCTCGGCCTGGCCATTGTCGACAATGCCGCCGCATCGCTCTACGTGGTCGTAGCGCCGCCGAAGCTCACCGAGCTGGAGTTGCTAGATGAAGAGGAGATCGCGGCACTCCTCGGGCCGGATGGTCCGGTAGCGCGCGCACACGCCGGTTATGAGGACAGGCCGACGCAGCGTGATCTCGCGCGCGTCATCGCCCGGGCGTACAACGACGGTGGCGTCGCGCTCGCCGAGGCGGGCACGGGTACGGGGAAGTCGGTGGCATACCTGATCCCCGCGATCGAGTGGGCGGTCCGCAACCGTGAGCGGACGGTCATATCGACGAACACGATCAACCTCCAGGAACAGCTGGTCACAAAGGACCTGCCGTTCCTGCGGCGTGCGCTCGCCCGGCCGTTCCGCTTCGCGTTGGTGAAGGGACGCAGCAACTACGTTTCGATACGACGTGCGCTGCTCGCCCGCGCGTCGGGCGACACGCTGTTCGACAACGCCCAGAAGCGCGATCTGGAGGCGATCGTCTCCTGGCTCGACACGACAAAGGAAGGATCGATCCAGGACCTGGGGTTCGATCCCGCTCCGGAAGTCTGGGACGAGGTCGCGAGCGAGTCGGACGTGTGCCTGCGCGCGCGCTGCCCGCATTTCGAGCAGTGCTTCTATCAGAAGGCGCGGCGTGAGGCCGGCGCTGCCGAGATCCTGGTCGTCAACCACCACCTGCTGTTCAGCGACATTGCCGTGCGTCAGCTTCAGGCAAATTTCGGCGGGACTGCCGTGCTGCCGCCGTACCGGCGCGTGGTGCTGGATGAGGCGCACAACGTGGAGGATGCCGCGACAAGCCATCTGGGCGTGCGCGTTACGCGACGCGGTCTACACCGGCTGCTGGCGCGACTCGAAAGGCGGGAGCGCGGCGTCCTCCCGTTGCTCGAGCTGCGCGTGCGCACCCGGGCCGCCGATCTGCTGCAGCAGGACGCACTGCGCGTCGTCTCCAGCTCGCTGCGGCCGGACACCGAACGTGCGCGTGAGCTGACGGGCGAGTTGTTCGCGCGCCTCGATTCCACCCTGGATGCCACACACGACGGTGTGCTGAGGCTGGGTGAGGATTTCGCCGCCGACAGCGGCTGGTCCGATTCCATTGCACCCGTGCTGGACGATCTGCTGATCGTCCTCGACGGCATCGCGCGCGGGCTGGCGCGTGTGCGTACGATCATCGAGACGGACGAGAAGTGGGCCGAATCCCTCGGGGAGCTGCTAGTGGAGATGGGCGGCCTCCAGAACCGCATCGACATGTCGGCGGCCGCGCTTCGGACCGCGCTCGTTCCCGCCCATGAGGCGATTCCTCTCGTGCGGTGGCTCGAACGACGCGGCAGGGAAGACGGCAGCCGGATGCGCAACATCGCGGCGAACGCCGCACCTATCGACCTCGCTCAGCTCATGCGCGAGTCGCTGTTCGATCGCGTGCATACGACCGTGCTGACATCCGCGACGCTGACGACGCGCGACGGCTTCCAGTTCCTGCGCGGCCGTCTTGGAATTGACCGCGGCGTGCGCGCAACGGAGTCCGTCCACCCCTCGCCGTTCGACTTCGAGCGCCAGACAATCCTGGCCGTCCCGAGCGACGCGCCGGACGTTCGTGCGCACCCGCAGCGGTACGGTGCGGCCGTGGCCAGCATCACCGAGGATCACGCGCGCCTCACGGATGGCGGTCTGTTCGTTCTGTTCACGTCGTACAGCGCCCTGCGCTCCGTTGCCGCGGAGCTTCATCGTCGCGGCGCCGCATCGCGCTGGCCGCTGTTCGTGCAGGGGGAGGCGCCGCGCGCGTCACTCCTCCAGCGCTTCACGGATGCGAACCGCGGGATCCTGCTGGGCGTCGCCTCGTTCTGGGAGGGCGTCGACGTACCGGGCGATCCGCTCCGCGGTCTCATCATCACGAAGCTGCCGTTCAAGGTGCCGTCGGAGCCGCTTACGGCCGCGCGCATCGAGGCGATCGACAGCAACGGGGGCAACAGTTTCAACGACTACATGCTGCCACACGCCGCGCTGCGACTGAAACAGGGGTTCGGCAGGCTCGTGCGGACCCGAACCGATCACGGCGCGATCGTCATCCTGGATCCGCGGCTCCTGTCGAAGGGGTACGGCCGGTTCTTCCTTTCGTCTCTGCCGCCCGCGCCGCTCGTGACGGGGCCGTGGCACGACGTGCGGGAGCGGCTGCGTGAGTTCTACGCCATGGACCGCAGTGAGCGCGTGCCCGTGCCTGCAGGACCGGTCTGAATGCAGACACTCCCGCGCCCGAGCAAGATCGT
>DATABQ010000359.1:0-4266 GCA_036259495.1 Longimicrobiales bacterium
CGATGTCGAGCGGTTCGGCCGGGCCGCCTAGTCCACTAGATCCCCTCGTGCACAGTGTTCGCCCGATCCCATACGCGCAGGTCCGCACCCGCCCCATCCACGACCATGTACGTGTAATGCGAGATCCAGTCGCCGGCGTTCAGGTACCAGCGACCGGGTGCGTGCTCGTGCACCACTGGCAGGTGTGAATGGCCGCACACGACCCAGGCCAGCGATGGATCCGCATCGAGCTGATCACTCGCCCATGACGTGAGGAACGCCGCGCGCCCTTCCGCGGAGAGATCCTCGTCCGATTTCGCATGCGTCGTCGATACCGACCGCGCGAGCTTCAGCCCCAGCTCCGGATGGAGCATCCGGAACGCACCGATCGCCGCACGGCTCCGGATCACGGTCTTCAGCGCGCGATACTTGAAGTCGCCGCGACCGAGCCCATCCCCGTGCGCGATGAGCGCACGCCGACCGCCCAGCTGCGTGTGGAATGGTTCGGTGTGGTACACGATGCCGACGTGTTCCGTGAGAAAGCGGCCGCCCCACGCATCGTGATTCCCCCCGGCCATGCTCACCGGCATCCCGGCGTCCACGAGTCGCGCGATGGCGGCGAGAGTGCGGAAATGGCGGCCGGGAATGACATCGCCGTACTCGAACCAGAAGTCGAACAGGTCTCCGGCGATCAGCAGCGTCCCGGCCTCTTCACCGACGCGCTCGAGGAACGATACGAAATGCCGCTCCGTGGCATCGGGTACGGCGCCGAGATGTATGTCCGACACGATGTAGTCAGGCTTGCTCATGGCGGCCGAAGGTACTGCGGCACAGGCACGGCTCACAACCCGGGGCCTCGCCAGCCCGCAGCTCGAAAGCTATTGTTTCGGCATGACTCGATCACAGACAGCAGGCTCACCCGTCCGGCTGGAGCACGCGCGGAATCAGCGCAATCCGGGGTTCCCGCTCGAGCTCGACTGGGTCACGGATGTGCGGGTGAACCGCAGCGCCGTGGAGCGACGAGCCGCAACGATCGGCACACGCCGAACCGTCAAGAAGGACTGGCAGGCCGCCTGGCTGCTGCGCGCCGTCACATTTATGGCCCTGACCACACTGGCCGGCGACGACACTCCCGGGTACGTGCGACGACTCTGCGCCAAGGCGATGCGGCCGGTGCGGCAGGACATCCTGGAGGCGCTCGGCGCAGACGATCTCCGCATCACGACCGCCGCAGTCTGCGTCTATCACCAGCTCGTGCCCACCGCAGTCGAGGCGCTGCGCGGGTCCGGGATCCCGGTTGCAGCAGTGTCGACCGGATTTCCAGCCGGCCTGTCTCCGTTTGAGCAACGGCTGGAGGAGGTCCGCGCATCGGTCGCCGAGGGCGCGCAGGAGATCGACGTGGTCATCACGCGCGCTCACGTCCTGAACGGCGAGTGGGAGGCGTTGTACGATGAGGTGCGTGCGTTCCGCGAGGCCTGCGACGACGCCCACATCAAGGTCATTCTCGGCACAGGCGAGCTCGGCACGCTACGCAACATCGCGCGTGCATCCATGGTGGCCATGATGGCCGGTGCGGACTTCATCAAGACGTCGACCGGCAAGGAGCCCGTCAACGCTGTGCTGCCGACGGGGCTCATCATGGCGCGGATGATACGCGAGTACCGCGAGCGCACCGGCCACATCGTCGGCTTCAAGCCTGCCGGTGGAATCCGTACCGCGAAGCAGTCGCTCGAGTGGATGATGCTCATGAAGGAAGAGCTCGGCACACGCTGGCTCACACCCGGGCTGTTCCGCTTCGGCGCCAGCTCGCTGTTAGGCGATATCGAACGGCAGCTCGAGCATCACGTCACCGGCCGCTACTCGGCCGGACACCGTCATCCGATCGCGTAGGAGTCCCGTTGAAGGTCGCCGAGATATTCGAGTCCCTGGACTACGGCCCCGCTCCCGAAAGCGCCGCGCCGGCCAACGAATGGCTGGACCGGTTCGACCGGCGTTTCGGCCTGTTCATCGACGGCGCGTGGCGTGACCCGGAATCAGGGGAGTACTTCGATTCGGTGAACCCCGGGAACGCTCAGCGCCTGGCCGGCATCGCGCAGGCCTCCGCCGCCGACGTGGATGCGGCGGTGAGCGCGGCGCGGAACGCGTTCGACGGGTGGCGCTCACTCGGCCCTCACGGCCGTGCGCGCTACCTCTACGCGATCGCACGCCAGATCCAGAAGCACTCCCGCGAATTCGCAGTGCTCGAGTCGCTGGACAACGGCAAGCCGATCCGCGAGTCGCGTGACATCGACATTCCGCTCGTTGCGCGACACTTCTACCACCACGCCGGATGGGCGCAGCTCATGGAGACCGAGCTGCCGGGGTACGAGCCCGTCGGCGTCGTCGGCCAGATCATCCCGTGGAATTTCCCGCTGCTCATGCTCGCCTGGAAGATCGCGCCCGCGCTCGCAATGGGTAACACGGTGGTGCTCAAGCCGGCCGAGTTCACGTCCATCACCGCGCTGCGATTCGCCGAGCTGTGCGCGGAGGTCGGCCTGCCGGACGGCGTCGTGAACATCATCAGCGGCGATGGACGCACCGGCGAAGCGCTCGTGAACCATCCGGATGTCGACAAGATCGCATTCACCGGCTCGACCGATGTGGGGCGCATCATTCGCACGGCGACCGCAGGCACCGGCAAGAAGCTGTCGCTCGAGCTGGGTGGCAAGTCGCCGTTCATCGTCTTTGATGATGCGGACCTCGACAGCGTGGTCGAAGGCGTGGTCGATGCGATCTGGTTCAACCAGGGCCAGGTGTGCTGCGCGGGCTCGCGCATTCTCGTGCACGAAGGCACCGCGCAGCGGCTCATCGAGAAGCTCCGCGCCCGCATGGAGCGCCTGCGCGTCGGCGATCCTCTTGACAAGGCCGTCGACATCGGCGCCATCATCGCGCCTGTGCAGCTCGAGCGCATTGACACTCTCGTCAGGCAGGGTGTCGAGGAGGGCGCCACGATGTGGCAGCCGTCCTGGAGCTGCCCGCAGGAGGGATACTTCTTCCCGCCCACACTCTTCATCGATGTCGCCCCCGCCGCGACCATAGCGCAGGTCGAGATCTTCGGTCCCGTCGTCGTCATGATGACGTTCCGTACGCATGCCGAGGCCGTCGAGCTCGCGAACAACACGCGGTACGGCCTCGCCGCGAGCGTGTGGACCGAAAGCATCAACCTCGCACTCGATATCGCGCCGAAGCTGAAGGCCGGCACCGTCTGGATCAACTCCACGAACGTGTTCGACGCGGCATCCGGATTCGGCGGGTATCGTGAGAGCGGCTTCGGCCGGGAAGGCGGCAAGGAAGGGCTCTACGAATATGTGAAGCCCGCGTGGCAGAGTGCAGCGCGGAGTCGGCGCGCAAGTGTGTCAAAGGCGGATGCGAAGCAGGAGTCGCGCGAGCCGAAGCCCCGGCGTACGACTCGCAGTCGCGACAACACGCCGCCCATCGACCGCACTGCAAAACTGTACATCGGCGGAAAGCAGGCGCGGCCTGATTCCGGATACAGCATTCCGGTACATGATCGCCGCGGACGCGTCGTCGCCGAGGTGGGCCGCGGCAACCGGAAGGACGTCCGCAATGCAGTGGAGGCCGCGCACAAGTCCGCATGGCCAAAGCAGACCGCGCATAACCGCGCACAGGTGCTCTACTACCTCGCCGAGAACATGGCGGCGCGCTCCGACGAGCTGTCACAGCGCCTGCGCAACTTCACCGCGAGAGATGCCGACGCCGCGCGCGAGGTCGAGCTCACCGTCGAACGACTGTTCTTCTACGCCGCCTACGCCGACAAATGGGAGAGCCGCGTCCACGAGACGCCGTTCCGCATGATCACACTCGCGATGCGCGAGCCGGTCGGCGTTGTGGGTGTCATCTGCCCGGACGAGCGGCCGCTGCTCGGTTTCATCTCCGCAATTGCACCGGCTCTCGCATTGGGCAATTGTGTTGTTGCAGTACCGGGCGAGCTCGCGCCGCTGCTTGCAACCGATTTCTATCAGATCGCCGATACATCCGATTTGCCGGCGGGAGCGCTGAACATCGTTACCGGCCGCCGCGAGGAGCTGGTGCCGCACCTGGCGGCGCACGATGATGTCGAGGGATTGTGGTACTTCCCGGACGACGATGGCGGCGGCGAAGTCGAACGCCTCGGCGCCGCGAACATGAAGCGGACGTGGATCGCCGGACCGCGTGACTGGACGGACATGGTGCAGGGGGCAGGCGAGGAATTCCTGAGGCATGCCACGGAGGTCAAGAACATCTGGG
>DATABQ010000360.1:0-4893 GCA_036259495.1 Longimicrobiales bacterium
TGCTGCCGGTGTCGACCCCGGTCTGCGTCTCTATGACGCAATACCGCTGAACGAGATGAGCGATACCGAGCTGCAGTTCCTCGGCTTCTGGTTCCAGCTCATTCTCATGGTGAGCGCCATAGCGCTGCTGCTTTCGCTCGCCGGCATCTATTCGATCATGGCGTTCAACGTTGCACGCCGCACGAGGGAGATCGGCATACGTGTCGCACTGGGATCCAGTCCGCGCAGCGTCATACGCGCGATTCTCTCGCGGTCGCTCGCGCACGTAGCCATCGGTATCGCGGCCGGCGCCGGTCTGGTCGCCATCGTCATTCTCCTGGGATCAGGTGGTGAGGTATCGGCCGACGGTACCGCGCGGCTGATCGGCTACGCGGCGCTGATGATGGGCGTGTGCATGCTCGCGTGCATCGTACCGACGCGACGTGCGCTCAGGATTCAGCCGACGGAAGCGATGCGGCAGGAATAGACGCGGGAAGCCCTGTCACTCCTCCGGCGGCACACCGGTCTCCACCAGCGCGCGATTGTACCACCAGATGGTCCGGCTCAGCTCATCGTTCGCCATGTTCGTCACGTAGCCGCCATACGCGGTGATGGCGAGGGCGCTGCCGGTGATGAGTGCGCTGGAAACCGGGCGATCGCCCCAGTTCGTCAGGAACGAGCCGATCACGAACGCTGCCGGTCCCGCAATGTTCGCAATGAATGCGCGGCGGCGATACGTGTCGTAGCGCAGTGCGTGGTAATAGGCGGAATCGGGGCGCGGAAAGAGCGGCGCGAGCCGTCCGCTGAACCCCGGCAGCGCGACAAAGACGCTGTCACTCATACCGCGCACGATGGCGGCAGGCGTCGTGAACCCGGGTGCACGGACGCGGAGCGCGCATTCGGCGTAGCTGCACGGCTCGGCCGTCTGCGCTCTGGCCGGACCGGCGATGAGTAGGATCAGACCACAGATCACGAGCACGCGCTTCATGCATCCATCCCGTTGGAGAACTGATTACGTCGCGATTGTGCGTGCGAGCCGTCGTGCGAGCGCGAGGATCGTGAGCACCGTCGGACGGCCGAGCGCCTCCGGAAAAACGCTCGCATCGCACACGTATAGACCGCGCACGCTCGTCTGGAGTTCCGTATCGACGACATCGCCGATCCGCGCGGTGGCGCTCGGATGCGTCCCCCGCAGCGGCGTCCGGATGATCGTATCCCCGCCGCATCCGGCACGAATGAGGATACGTCGCGCGACCTGCTCCGCCCGATCGAGCCGCTTCCCCTCTCCTGCGGTGAGTCCCTTCGAGATCCGGCCGCGCGAGTCGATTCCGCCGCTCACCTCATCACGCACCTTGATCATGACGCCGAGCGTGCGACCCCAGCGCGGCCACGTGAGGGGCCACTTCGCACCTTTCACCGCCATGATGATCGGGTACATCAGCCACGGATCGATGAGCGTGGAATACATCAGGTCCAGATCCGGGTCCACGGAGCTCCACGTCATCGGCGGGTCCGCACCCATGCCCGGCACGCTGCCGCTCCCGTAGATCATGACTGTGGTGTCCATCGCGACGCCATGCCCCGCCTCGATGCCGGCTGTGCGTAGCAGCACCGGCGAGCCGAGCCCGCCCGCGGCGATGATGACGCGTGGCGCGTAGACTTCGAAGGCGCCATCGCGGTCGCGTCCGCCGACACCGCGCACGGCGCCACCGTCCGCGAGCACGCGCGTGACCCGGGCGCGCGTGCGCAGGGTCGCGCCTGCGCCGACTGCGTCGTCGACGAACTCGGCGGCAGTCCACTTGGCGCCGCAGCGGCATCCGAGCAGGCAGCGCGCACCGCAGTCGAACGGATGTGCGCGCGCAGGCAGCATGAACTTGTCCTGCGGCCGCCAGTCCATGCCGAGTGCGATTGCCGACTCCGCCACGTGCGTCGAGCCGGCGCCGCGCAGCTCGGCGGGCAGAGGCTCGATTCGAAGCTCGCGATTCAGCTCGTCCGCTTCATGCCGCACATCGACATCGTAGCGCTCGTGCAGCCAGTCGGGCGGCGGCGCCGAGCAGCCGGCGTACATCGATGTCGCACCGCCGACCATCAGCGGTCGCACGATCTGCATGCCCTCGCGCGTGAACAGGAGCGCACGCCGATCGGCGTACAGGAGCGCGCCCGCGTATGTGCCATAGAACGGATGATCGCGCCAGTCGCGACCGCGCTCGAGGATGATGACACGGCGGCCGGCGCGGCTCAGCTCACGTGCCACGCCCGCACCACCGGGGCCGCTGCCGACGACAATCGCATCGTAATGCGTTCCCGCTGCATCAGTGCGCGGGGCCGCCTCGTGCAGTGTCGCCGGCGCGGTGCTCAACCGCCGTCAGGTGTCGGGGGCAGCTTCGACGTCGCCTCCTGCGGCTCGCGCGGCCCGGGCTCGCCGCGCCGGTGTGACAGCAGCCATTCATAAAGCGACGGATCGGCATAGGTGCGCGTCCACGCATCGTGTCCGGCATCCTCGTAGCGCGTGTAGCGGATGTGACCGTCGCATTCACGCAGGCGCTCGACGAAGTCTTCCGTGTGGTACGGCGGCACGACCTTGTCCAGTCCGCCATGGAACGCCCAGATCGGAAGATGCCGGAGCGTGCATGCACCCGGCATGGTGCCGCCGCCGCTGATCGGCACGATCGCGGCGAACCGGTGCGGGAACTCCATCGCGAGCTCCCACGTTCCGTAGCCGCCCATGCTGAGGCCCGTCACGTAGATGCGATCCTCATCGACGCTGTACGTACGCGCGATCTCCTCGAGCAGCGCATCCAGGAACCGCACGGACCAGATGCGGTCTTCCTGCACCTGCGGTGACACGACGATGAACGGCAGATCCATCGTCGCCTCGCGGATCAGCTTCGGCGGGCCGTGGAACGCGACGCGACTCACATCATCGCCGCGCTCGCCGGCGCCGTGCAGGAACAGCAGCAGCGGCCATTCGCGCGACGAATCGTAGTCGGCCGGCAGGTAGATCAGGTACTCGCCTTCGAACTCGCGCTCGACACCAACATCGAGCGTCCGCGCGACCTGCCGACCCGGCTCGCCCGGCTGCGCCGGCGCACGGCTCTCGACGCTCACCGACACACAGCCCGCCAGTGCGATGATCGGAACCAGACATGCGCATCGTCCTGCATTCAACTGCACCTCCACCATTCAGTTCGATTGATTCTCAGGTGCCGTCCCGGCGCGGTCAAGGCGCACCCGCCCGAGCAGCGCGAACAGCAGCGCTGCCAGGCCGACCGGCACGTAGAACGTGAACATGCGCCAGGCCGCGGTGGCGACGCCAATGAAGCCCGAAGGCAGCAGCGTCGCGTACACGGCCGTAAACGCGACCTCCGCACCGCCCGTCGCCCCGGGTGTGGGCACGAACGACATGATCGTGAAGACGACCCACTGGAGCAGCCAGAACAGAACCGGATCGAACGGCACGCCGAGAAAGAGTGCGAGCGCGCTGATCACCGAATAGCGTGCGAGCCAGTGCAGCGCCGTGAGCATCAGGGTCAGGGCGAAACGCGCTTTGCCACGCTTTGCGATGAGTACGAATGCGGCGCGTGCATCGTGCATCGTGCGACGCAGGCGCCGGCGGCTTCGGCCCCAGAAGCGGAGCCCGAAGCGACGAACACGTATGCCACCCCTCCCCAGCAGGACGGCCCGCGACAACAGCCACGCGACCAGACCGACGACCGCAGCACCGACAAGAACGCTCAGCACGTTCCCGCTCAGCAGTCGTGTGCTGCTCGCGACTACGGGCAGCCGCCATGCTGCCGTCCAGACGATCGCAGCAGGCAGTGCGATCAGGAAGAACACGGCGTCCTCCAGCTTCGGCATCAGCGCCAGCGTCGCGGCCTGGCCTGGCTTCACACCGTACCGCACGAGCATTCCCCAGCGGAACGCTTCGCCGCCGATCGCGGTGGGGGATACGGCCGATCCCAGATCGACCACCAGCGTCATGCGGAGCAGCTCCATCAGCGGCAGGCGATACCCCAGGAATCGCGACCAGACGAGCAGCCGGAGCGTACCCGTGATCCACGGCACGAGCGTCAGTGCGAGCGCCGCGAGAAGGTAGTTGTGCGGGAGTGCGTCGAGTGAATCGAGCAGTGCTCGATCCGTACCGAGCCAGGTGTATGCGATGTTGCCGAGCACGCCGAGCGGCAGCACGAGCAGCGCGATGCGGAACGCGCGCGCCCCTGCACTCGTGTGCGGCTTCAGCGTGAGCGGTAGATCTGCAGCAGTGTCTCGAACGTGCGCCTCCAGGAGAACTCCACTTCCACGCGGCTGCGCGCGCGCTGGCCTATGCGCGGCCAGTCCTCGCGCGGTGTCGCTTCGATGCGCGCAGCCATCGCGTCGGCGGATCCGGGCTCGACGAGGAAGCCGTCGACACCATCGCGCACCCGATCGACCATCGCTCCTGCACGAACTCCGACGACCGGCAGCCCGCACGCCTGCGCTTCGACAACGGACAGCCCGAACGTCTCGTGCGCCATCGCAGACGCGTAGATGTCCGCCGATGCCAGCAGCGTGGCCAGCTCGCCGCGATCCTGCACGAAAGGGATCACGCGCGCACGCGGATTCGCCGCCGCCCGCTCCTCGAGTCGACCGCGCATCGGACCATCGCCCGCAATCACGAGCCGCGCGCGCAGCCGCTCGGGCAGGCGGTCGAACGCATCGAACACGATGTCCGGCCTCTTCTCAGTGTCGAGCCGCCCCGCATATACGATGAGGAGGTCTTCGTCCGTCGCGCCGACGTCCGTGCGCTTGTCACCCGATCGCCGCGTCGGTGAGAACGTATCGAGGTCGACGCCGAGCGGCAGCACGAGCAGCGCGATGCGGAACGCGCGCGCCCCTGCACTCGTGTGCGGCTTCAGCGTGAGCGGTAGATCTGCA
>DATABQ010000361.1:0-4714 GCA_036259495.1 Longimicrobiales bacterium
CGAACTCCATGAAGGGTTTCCGGCGCGACATCCTGGATGAGGTGCGGCTGCGCCACGACTGGCATCGCTTCTTCGTGGTCCTCGCCTACGCCCGCGGGTACAGCATCACCGAGATCGACATCGCGCTGCATCCGCGCCGGCACGGTGAGGCGAAGTACTCGGGACGCGGCCGGATTCTCGTCGGGCTGCTGGATCTGCTGTCCGTCTGGTTCTTTCTGTTCTTCTCGCGCAAGCCGATGATGCTCTTCGGCATCAGCGGCCTCGTCATGGCGGCCGCTGGCGTGATCGTGGGTCTGATCACGATCGTGCTGCGTGTCGTGCACTTCGTGTCGCCCATCGGGTACCGACCGCTGCTCTATCTGGTCATCCTGCTCGAGGTGCTCGGCTTCCTGCTGTTCGGGTTCGGCTTCATTGCCGAACTCGTCGCGCAGCAGTATGCGGAAATCGATTCACTGCACCGCGACATCGGGAAGCTCCGCGACGACGGGAAGCTCCGTAGCACTGACGAGGCGAGCGCTCATCGCAGTGCGGACCAGTCCGCACGAGATCGCGAGACGGCCCCTTCCGCCCATCGCGGCGGCGGCCGTGTGACGCGCCCCTGATGCCAGAGAGCGCAGCGCGGGTGCTGGTCATCGTCGGCACCCGCCCCGAAGGGATCAAGCTCGCACCGGTCGTCGAAGCGCTGCGCGGGCGCGGCGATGGTATCGATGCGCGCGTGGCGCTGACGGGCCAGCACACCACATTGATCGACCAGGTGCTCGACGTCTTCGCGCTCGAGGCATCGTGGGACCTCGGCATCATGAAGGAGGGGCAGGACCTCTACGATGTCGCGCACGGCTGCCTCGACGGACTGCGCGCTGTGGTGCGGGAGTTCCGGCCGGACATGCTGCTGGTGCAGGGCGACACGGCAACGGTGTTCTTCGGCGCGCTCGTCGGATTCTTCGAGCGGATCCGGGTGGGCCACGTGGAAGCGGGGCTGCGCAGCGGTGACAAGTGGCGGCCATATCCGGAAGAGATCCTGCGCCGCATGACGGGTGTGGCGGCGGATCTGCACTTCGCGCCGACCGGACGGGCGAGGGACAATCTCCTGGCGGAGAACGTCGATCCAGCGGCCATCCATCTCACCGGGAATACGGTCGTCGATGCCGTGCAGCGCATCGCCGCTCTTCCGCACGAGCCGGAGAATGCTGCGCTGCGCGACGTGCTCGAGAGCGGCCGCAGAATGCTGCTCGTTACGGCTCACCGCCGCGAATCGTTCGGTGCGCCGCTCCGCGAGGCGTTCGCTGCACTGCGTGAAATCGCCGACACGTACGACGACGTCACGATCCTCTATCCTGTCCATCCCAACCCGAACGTGCGCGGTCCTGCGGAAGAGCTGCTGGGCGCGCACCCGCGCATCCGGCTGACGGCTCCGCTCGATTACCTGGATCTGGTACATGCGCTGCGGCACGCTGCGCTCGTGATCACCGATTCGGGCGGGATACAGGAGGAGGCGCCGAGCTTCGGCACGCCTGTGCTCGTGCTGCGGGAAGTCACGGAGCGACCGGAAGCCGTGGAGGCGGGAGTGGCGCGGCTCGTTGGCACGGACCGCGGTCGTATCGTCAGAGCGGCCGCGGACGTGCTGCGAGGCTCGACCCGTGCAGCGATATCGAGTCCATACGGCGATGGCAGGGCAGGGGAGCGTGTCGCGGACATCGTGATGCATACGCTGACCGGTGCTCCCCGCACGACGGAGGACTGGCGGCCGTGAGCATGCAGCAGCAGTGGACCTGCCGGATCGACCGGCGGCCGTGAGGATCCTCCAGCAGTGCATCTATTTTCCGCCCGAAGTGGGGGGGCTGGAGAGCCACGCGTACTATCTCTGTCGCGAGCTGGCTCGCATGGGGCATCACGTTACGATGGTGACGTCGCTGTCGCAGCCGGGCCTGCGCGAGCGCGAGAACCTGGGCGGTGTGGAGGTGGTGCGGAAGTGGTTTCCGCGGAATCGCACGCCTGCCGGTTGGGCGGCGCATACGATCGGCACGGTGCCGCACTACATGAGCCTCGCGAAGCATGCCGACATCCTGCACGCCCAGACGTTCGCATCGGCGATACCTGGCATGCGTGCGAAGCGAAAGTACGGGGTCCCTCTCGTCATAACGCTCCACACGTCCCATTTTCTGAAGCTGGCGCAGAAGCGGGCGTGGCGGCCGGTCCTCCGCCGCATCGTGAGGTCCGCGGACTGGCTCCTGGCCGCGAGCGAGGAGATCCGCGACGTGGCGCTGGACCTGTATCCGCACTCCCGCGCGGAGGCGCTCACGAACGGCGTCGATACGGAGCTGTTCGCGCCGATCCAGGACGGCAGTGAGCGTGATCGTCAGCGTGATCGTCAGGGTGATCGTCAGCCTGACCTGCCGCGCGTGATCGTGCCGCGGCGCCTGTTCGAGAAGAACGGCGTCGAGTATTTCATCCGCGCGCTCCCGCTGATCCGCCGCGAGATGGAGATCGATGCGGTGCTGGTCGGAGACGGTCCGGAACGCGAAAGGCTGGAGCGCCTGGCCGCCGAGCTGGATGTAAGCGACATGGTGACCTTCATGGGCCGGCGTTCGAACGACGAGATGCCGGCGCTGCTGGCGGACGCTGACGTGGCGGTCCTGCCATCGCTGATGGAAGCGACGAGCGTCGCGGCGCTGGAGGCGATGAGCTGCGCGGTGCCGGTGGCCGCGTCGCGTGTGGGCGGTCTGCCCGAGATCGTCGATGAGAGTGTCGGCACCCTGTTCGAGCCGGCCGATCCGATGTCGCTCGCGGCGGCGCTCGTCGCTCTGCTGCGCCGTCCGGATCTGCGCGAAACGGGACGCCACGCGCGCGAGCGGGTGGTCGGGAGCTGGAGCGTGGCGCGGCTGGCGCGGCGCCACGAGCAGATTTACGAGGAGCTCTTCAGGAAGAGGCGTTGATGGCGAGGAAACGGTCGGCAGCCAGAACGGCGGTGCAGGAGGCGCGCACCGGGCCGCCGCGACGCGGTACCCCCGCTGCGCCCCCGTCGATGCCGGGATGGGCGCCCGCGGTGATCTATGCGCTCATCACGGTGGTACTGTTCCGGGAGTTCTTCCTCGGCGGTACGTCCATGCTGGGGACGGACAGCCTAGCGCTCAGCTATTTCGCGCGGAACTTCTACACGGAGTTTCTGCAGACCTTCCATCGCATGCCGTACTGGAATCCGCTGCTGTTCGGCGGACTGCCGTTCGTCGAAGGCATGCACGGTGACATCTTCTATCCGCCGTCGCTCGCGATGTTCTTCATGGATGCGCGCGCGATGTGGGGCTGGAAGATGAGCCTGCATATCTTCCTCGCCGGTGTGTTCACGTACCTGTGGCTGCGTCGCGGGCTGGGCCTCGACCAGCTGCCCGCGTTCGTCGGCGGCCTCATCTACATGCTCGGCGCGGACCTGGTCAGCCTCGTGCTCCCGGGCGGCGATGGCAAGCTGTTCGTTTCCGCACTCGCGCCGCTCGTGTTCTGGCTCGCCGAACGCGCCGCCGCGCGCCGCGGCATTGCGGATTTTGCACTCTTCGCGCTCGGCATCGCTCTGATCGTATTCACGTCGCACATGCAGGCGGCATACTACTGCGTGTGGGGCGTGTCGCTGTACTTCATGTTCCGTGTGTGGCAGTTGTGGCGCGCCGAACGCAGCGGCGTCCTGGCCGCGCGACTGCTCGGCATGTTCGCCCTGGCAGGCGTGCTCGGTGTGGGCGCGGCCGCCGTCCAGTTCCTGCCGCCGCTCGAGTATCTCCAGGAATATTCGCAGCGCTCCGACCCTGCGGCGGGCCAGGAGCGCGGCTATGAATGGTCGTCCACGTACTCGCTGAATGCGGAAGAGATCGCGTCTCTGGTCGTGCCTGAGTTCGTCGGCCAGCTGCCGAACGGCTACTGGGGCAAGAACCCGCTCAAGCTGAACAGCGAATACGCCGGGCTGATCCCGCTCCTGCTCATTGCGGTCCTGCTGGTGCGGCGGCGGACGCCACTCGTGTGGTTCTTCGTCGGGCTGGCTGTCCTGACGCTGCTCTATGCGCTCGCATCCAGCACGCCGCTGGGTCGGGTGTTCTATCTGATCCCGGGCGTGAATCTCTTCCGTTCGTGGTCGATGATCATCTTCCTCTACGGCTTCGCGATCGCAACGCTCGCGGCACTCGCGCTCCAGCAGCTTCAGGAGCTTCTGCTGGCGCCGCGTGCGGAGGAGGAGGCTTCCCAGCCGCGACGGGTGCTCTGGATCTGCACTGGCGTTCTGGGAGTCCTCGCGTTGCTGGCAGCGGGCGGCGCTCTGATGGACATGTGGACCGCGGTGTTCTACAGGAACATCGATCCGGCGCACACCGCGGCGCTATCCATCAATGAGCCTTACATCACCCGGGGCTTCTGGATCGCGTTCGGTCTGGCGCTGCTTACCGCCGGGCTGTGGGAGCTCGCATCTCGGGGCATCGTGCGGGCGCGTGCGTTCATCGTCCTGATCGCTGTCGTGGCGGGTATCGACCTCTACCGCGTGGACCGTCCGTTCATCCGGCAGACTGCGCTGATGAACGAGGAGGCGGCAACGTACGGCACTCTGTTCCAGCCCGACGAAACGATCGCGCATCTCCAGCGGCTGCGGGATTCCGGCGGCGTCTTCCGGGCCATGGACATGTCGACGCTGCTCGGCATGCAGAGCCCCTATCGTCCGAACGACCTGGCAGTTCACGGCATC
>DATABQ010000362.1:0-3998 GCA_036259495.1 Longimicrobiales bacterium
ATCTCGTCGATGAACAGGATGTCGCCCTCACGGAGGTTCGTGAGGATGCCCACGAGGTCGCCGGCCTTCTCGAGCACGGGACTCGGCAAGACCACGCTGGCGATGCTCATGGCGCGTGAGCTCGGCGTCAACATCAAGACCACGTCGGGTCCCGTGCTCGAGAAGGCCGGCGACCTCGTGGGCATCCTCACGAACCTCCGTGAGGGCGACATCCTGTTCATCGACGAGATCCATCGCCTCCGCCCGATCATCGAGGAGTTCCTCTATCCGGCGATGGAGGACTACCGTATCGACATCCGTCTTTCGGAAGGCCCGAAGGCGCAGACGGTCACGATGCCGGTCGAGAAATTCACACTCGTGGGCGCCACCACGCGCTTCGGCCTGCTCACGCCGCCGATGCGCGCACGGTTCGGCATCGTTCAGCGCCTGAATTTCTATCAGCCGGACGAGCTGACCGAGATCATCACGCGCAGCGCCGAGATCCTGAACGTCGAGTGTACGGTGGACGGCGCCGTCGAGATCGCACGGCGCTCCCGCGGCACACCTCGCGTCGCCAACCGCCTGCTGCGGCGCGTGCGCGATTTCGCGCAGGTCCGCGCAGAGGGCGTGATCACTGCCGACGTCGCCGGCAGTGCGCTGCTGCTGCTGGACGTCGATGAATACGGCCTCGACGAGATGGACGCGCGCATCATCAAGAGCATCATCGAGCACTTCGACGGCGGCCCGGTCGGACTCACAACGCTCGCCGTCGCCGTGGGCGAGGATGCGGGCACGCTCGAGGAGGTATACGAGCCGTTCCTGATCCAGAACGGCTTCCTGATGCGATCTCCGCGCGGCCGCGTCGCCACGAACAATGCCTATCGCAGGTTCGGCTACACGATTCCTACCGCTCGACTCGGTGGCAGCGAGCCGCAGGTCAACCTGTTCGAAGCATGACGCACATCGTCTGCCTCAGCCCTGCCGACCGGCGCCTGCTGTGCGCGCGCTTCGACGAGCACGGCAATTCGCATCGCCGGATGTTCGACTCGCTCAGTGAGGCAGGTGCGGACGATGCCGGTGCGCGGCTGCTTGCACTGCGCGCTGTCGAGAAGCGCTACGACCTCGACCTCGCCGAGATCTGTGCGCGTCATGCGCGTCGCAATGACGGCGGCACGCACCCGATCGAGCGGCTCGTCCTCGAGTTCATCACCGAGGAGCGGCATACGGAGGACGAGACGCAGCTCTGGATCATGCCCGACCGCGTGCGTCAGGTCCGCGACCTGATGGACGGACGGCTCGTCGGTGAGGCAGAGTCCTGACCGTCCGTGCCTGAACGTGAGCCGCTCACCACTTCCTCGTTCGACTACGACCTCCCTCCCGATCTCATAGCGAGTCATCCGGCGGCCGAGCGCGATGCCAGCCGCCTGCTCGTCGTGCGCCGGGACCGCGACTCGTTCGAGCACCGCGCGTTCCGCGATATCGTAGAGCTGATCGCTCCCGGCGATATCCTCGTGCTGAACGAAACGCGCGTCTTCCCGGCGCGACTCCTCGGCACCCGTGCGGGCGGCGGTGCAGCGGAAGTCGTGCTGCTGCATCCGATCACAGACAGCGCCCCCATCGCGCGCCACGCCGCGTCGAAACCTGCACCCGCCCCCGACCTGCACGGCGACTGGCCGATGGAGTGGACTGCGCTGGTGCGTCCCGGCGCAAAGATGCGGAAAGGGCGAACCCTCCGCATTGCGGATGACCTCGAGGTCGGGATCCTGGACGTGCTGGAGGACGGCACGCGTCGCGTGCGCCTGAATACGCGGCTCGCTGCGCGCACTGCCATCGAACGCTACGGCCGTATGCCGCTCCCGCCGTACATCGAGCGCGCGGCGGAGCCGGAGGACGTGGAGCGATATCAGACGGTGTATGCGCGCACCGAAGGGTCCGTTGCCGCGCCCACCGCCGGACTCCACTTTACGCCCGCGCTGCTGGCCGCGCTGCGCGAGCGCGGCGTCGACATCGCGGCAGTCGTGCTCCACGTCGGCGTCGGCACGTTCCGGCCGGTGGAGGCGGAGGACCCGGCGGAGCATCCGATGCACGAGGAGTGGTACGAGGTGACGGAGGCGGAGGCGGAGCGGATGAACCGGGTGCGGGCTGACGGCGGCCGTGTGTGGGCAGTGGGCACGACTGTCGCACGCACGCTCGAGAGCGTCACGGACGATACCGGCGCCATCCACGCAGGCTCGGGCTGGACGCGCCTCTTCATACGGCCGGGCTATCGTTTCCGCGCTGTCGACGCGCTCATCACGAACTTCCACCTGCCGCGCTCCACGCTGCTCATGCTCGTGAGCGCGTTCGCGGGCTACGACCGCACGCGCGCCGCATACGACGAGGCCATTCGCGAGCGCTACCGCTTCTACTCGTACGGCGATGCGATGGCGATCCTCTGATGTTCGAATTCACGATCGATCGCGAGGACGGCCCGGCCCGCGCCGGCCGGTATCATCTGCCGCACGGGGTCGTGCAGACGCCGGCGTTCATGCCCGTCGGCACCCAGGCCACGGTGAAGACGCTTTCACACCAGGACCTGCGTGAAATCGGTGCGCAGATCATGCTGTCCAACACGTACCACCTCTACCTGCGTCCCGGCCACGACATCGTCGAGCAGCTCCGCGGACTGCACGGCTTCATGAACTGGGAGCGGCCGATCCTCACGGACTCCGGCGGCTTCCAGGTGTTCAGCCTCGCCGCGACCAGCCGCATCAGGGAGGAGGGTGTGCTCTTCCAGAGCCACATCGACGGCTCGCGCCACCTGTTCACGCCTGAGCGCGTCATGGACGTGCAGCACGCGCTCGGAGCCGATATCATCATGGCGTTCGACGAGTGCCCGCCCGGCCAGTCGAGCAGGGAAGCGGCTTCGGCCGCCCACGAGCGCACGCTCCGCTGGTTGGAGCGGTGCCGGACCAGGTTCACGGAGATCCAGGGGGAGCACGGCACGGCAGAGCGCCAGACGCTGCTGCCCATCCTCCAGGGATCGGTGTATGAGGACCTGCGGATCGATGCTGCGCGGCGCACGCTCGACGCCGGCGACTGGAACGGCATCGCCATCGGCGGGTTGTCGGTGGGCGAGCCGAAGCCGAAGATGTACGCGATGCTCGAGGCACTCGAGCCGGAGCTGCCACGGCGGCTGCCGCGATACCTCATGGGCGTCGGATATCCCGACGACCTGGTGGAGGCGATCCGCCGCGGCATCGATCTGTTCGACTGCGTCGCGCCGACGCGGAACGGACGTAACGGAACGGCGTGGGTGCGCGACGGTGGTCAGGTGAATACGAAGGCCGCGCGTTTCAAGCTCGACGAGCGGCCGCTCGATCCGACGTGCGACTGCTTCACGTGTCGAACGTACAGCCGAGCATACATTCGGCACCTGATCGCTGCCGGCGAGCAGCTCGGCATGCGGCTCGTGTCGCTGCACAACGTGCGCTTCCTGATCCGTATTGCGGAGGACGCGCGCGAAGCGATCCGGGAGGCGCGGCTCGAGGCCTGGGCCGATGAGTGGCTTCGGCGCTGGCGGGGACAACCTGGATGAGGGATCCGGAGAGGGAAAGTTAAAGGGTAAAGGTGTGGGTGAGGGAGTGTGGAACGCCATGATGGCACCACCCACTCCCACCCCCGCTCCCAAACCCCATAACTCTCCCACTCCCAATCCCACAACCATTTTCGTTAAACGGAGGGACAGTGATACCGACCACACTATCGACGCTCGCCCTGCTCCAGCGCCCCGCGGGCCAGGGCATGACGATCATGCTGATCTACATCGTATCCTTCGGCCTCATCGCGTGGCTGCTGCTGATCCGGCCGCAGCGCAAGATGCAGCAGAAGCACCAGGAGATGCTCGCGGCGCTGAAGCGCGGGGATGAGGTGATGACGGAGGGTGGCATCATCGGCACGGTCGTGCACATGGCCGAAGATCGCGTGACGCTCAAGTCAGGCGACAACACACGGGTCACAGTGGCGCGTGTGAAGATCGC
>DATABQ010000363.1:0-2035 GCA_036259495.1 Longimicrobiales bacterium
GCCCCTCCCAGAACGCCTCCACTCCCGTGCCCACGGCGGTTATGGGTCCGATGCCGGTTACCGCGACGCGATGCTGGCGCCCGTTGCCATTCTCATGCATCAGTGCTCTCCGCGTTCGCGACGTTCCGCGCCATGCTCGACCGTGCACGGCGTTCCGCCTCGCGCGCGACACCCGCGAGCGTGCGTTCAGCGATGAAGCTGACGAAGTGCGGACCGATAACGCGCTTCCATGCGAACGCACCGATGAGCGGCCAGCGCGGGCCGTCCCACGCGTGAGTGATGCGTACGTGCGCACCCGCGGGATGCGCGTCGAATGACCACTTCACATCCATTCGCCGTGTGATGCCCTGGACGTGCACGAAATAGATCGCGGGCTCGTCGGGAGCGAGTCGCATGTCGGACAGCCACCAGGTCGGGTAGCGCAACGGTCCTGCAAAGTCGCGCCACGCCGACATCTCGACGCGCCCGGCACCCGTCGCATAGCGCGCGTGCATCTTCACCAGCCGGTAGTGAGGCAGGATGTCCGGCCAGCGCTCGACATCGGATGCGACACTGAAACAGACATCGGGAGGTGCGGCAACGATGCGTTCGTCGACAGTGGTCATGCGGTCTTCTCCGAATGGCTGGGGGGCAGCAGCAGACTGAACAGGGCGCGCGGTGCGATCAGAGCGCGCACGGGTGCGATGTCGCCGGTCACGGAAACAATGGCCGATCCGAATGCCGGCGCGCGACGGATCCGGGCGATCGCGCGGTTCGCGCTCGCCGTTCGCCGGAGGACAGTCTCGACGCCGTACTGCACCAGACGCGGCCATCGCATCAGCGCTGCACGTCCAGCCGCGTAATCGCGGAACGCTTCTGCACGCACGTCCCTGCGCCGCAGGGATGCTGCGACCACGGGCGCGAGAAGCTCGGCCGATGCGAGCGACTGGTATACGCCCTGACCGGTGAACGGGTCGTAGTAGCCGGCAGCATCGCCGACGAGAACGGCGCCATCGAATGCGACGCGGCGGACCGGCTGATCGAACGGACCGCTCGCGAGAGGGGTCTGGTGCAGCGCTGCGGCAGGAACACGATTGCGGAGCAGGGGCAGCGAGTCGATTGCACACTGTGCGAATGCGCGCGCATCCCGTGCGACATCGCGGCCGAACCGAGCCGAGTCCGCGACGATCGTCAGGTTGCAGAGTCCGGAGATTTCGACCGGCGCCACACCGGCGCACATGCCATCCCCCACGTGCATCTCTCCGGTGTTCCCCGTGTTCGCGACGGGCGCATGGAACGTGAGTGAGAGCTTGCGAAGGAATCCGCTGGTGCGCGTGCCGAGGCGCTTCGCGACAATCGACCGCAGCCCGTCGGCGCCCACAGTGATCGCAGCGAAGCGCACGCCGTTGCGTGTGACCACGCCCGCTACGGCTCCGGCTGCATCGCGAGCCACGTCGATCACTGTCTGCCGCTCGAAACGTGCTCCGGCCGCGATCGCCGCTTCGACGAGTACGGCGTCGAGCACGGCGCGCTCGACGCTCAGTGCGCAGCCTGCCGCCACAGAATCCGCTCCCGCCGTGTCGTCGGTAGCGTTGAAGGCTGCCTCGAATGAGTTGCCGTCGGGTGCAACGATGCGCCAGCCGCGAAGGCGTGCATGCGGCCGCGCCAGCACGAGGTCGAGCACTCCGAGCCGGCGCAGGATGGCGGTCGCGCCGCTGCTGAGACAGTCGCCGCAAGGCTTCGCTCGGGGAAAGGCGGCGCGGTCAAGCAGCAATACGTCGACGCCGGCTCGCGCCAGGAGCAGCGCGGTCACGGCGCCCGCGGGGCCCGCTCCGACGATGATCACGTCGGCGTCCTCACGAGTCATGCTGTGCCGGGTGCGTCGTCATCGTTTTGGTGCGCCGATTGAAGGTAGAATTTCTGCGTGAGATGCAAGGGGAAGGCCGTTGGTTTGGCGGAAGACTTGACGGCGGGAGACGTACTGCGGGAGAGGTACTGCGGGAATCGAACGGCGGGAGAATCACGGCGGAGGACGAACGGCGGAAGACGAACGGCG
>DATABQ010000364.1:0-5055 GCA_036259495.1 Longimicrobiales bacterium
CGAGGCACGGGAGATCCTCAAGATGCGCGAGCGGCTCAACCGCGTGTTCGCCGAACGGACGGGTCAGACCGTGGAGCGCATCGAGGACGACACCCGCCGGAACTTCTGGCTCGGCGCCGAAGAGGCGGTGGAGTACGGGCTCGTCGGCAAGATCATCCGCCGGGTCGACGAGCTCGCCTGAGGGAGCCCTCCTGCGCGTGAGGGAACCATCAGGCGCGTGAGGGGGCCCGCCTGCGTCCGGGCGCTCGTCCGGGCGCAGGTGCTGCCCCGCACGGTGCCGCGTTTCTCCGCGGGTCCTCCGCCAACCCCTGCCAGCGTGCTGGCCGCCGGACCTGCTCAGCGCGCTGGCCATCGTATCAGCTCAGCGCAGACGCGTCAGCTCGCCGCTTCCAGGAACTGCAGCAGGATCCGATAGGTCAGCCCCCAGATGACGTAATCCTCCCAGGTCAGCGATGGGAAGCGGAGCGGGCCGTCGTCGGCTTCGATGAGGATCTCGGACGCGGCGGCCTGGTCCAGGAGTGCGTCAATCGGCACCCAGAATGCCGCCTGCACTTCGCGCGGGTCCGGGATCGCGTCGGTGTCGGGCGGGACGGCGAGTACGAACGGTGCGACTACCACCGGCGGGAGCCGGAGCGACGTCGGCGCCACCTCGTCCAGGGCGCCGAGAAACGTCCCGACCCGCTCGACCGGCACGCTCACCTCCTCCAGCGTTTCGCGGCACGCGGTTGCCAGCAGGTCCTCATCCGCGGCGGATCGGCGGCCGCCTGGCAGCGCAATGTGGCCTGACCAGGGGTCGCCATGGAGCTCAGCACGCCGGATCAGCAGAACCTCGAGAGCGGAGCGGGGGCGCACGAGCAGCGCGACCGCGGCCTCCCTGAGACCGGGGGTCCGGGGCGCTGCGCTGGCGGGGCGACTCTCGAAAGCACGGCGGAGCTGAGCGATACGCGGATCATCGAGCATAGTGGAGAGTAGCACTGCGGCAGCCGGTCCGCGACGCGTTCCGCCTCGACCGTTCCGCCGCGGTCCGCGACGCGACGCGTCAGGGCGGAGCATTCACAAGTCTGCTGTGTATCAGAACTCGTGGGTGCCAGGGATGCATTGCCGGGCCGCCGCGAGCGGGTACTGAAGCGGGATCGCTTTCACTGCGTATACTGCGCCGAAGTGTTCGCACCGGAGGATCTGACGCTCGACCATGTCGAGCCGCGAATGCGCGGTGGAGATGATTCGGAGGGCAACCTCGTGGCCGCGTGCCGGCGATGCAACGAGCTCAAGGGTGGGATGGCCGCGTGGTCGTTTCTCGCGCATCGGCCTGACCTGAGAGCGAACTTCCTTACCGCGGCTGAGGCCTGCGACGCAGCGCATGCTCGTCCCGTCTGGGCGAGACTGCTGCGCGCGATCCGCGAAGCCGCACGGAAGTCCTCCTGATGCAACCAGCAGACGGTTGATGCCGTCTAGAGGACACGGACGCGGTTCGTCTCCGGCAGTTCTGCGGATTCAAAATTGAGAGAGCGAAGTTCGATGCCGAACCTTCGACGCCACCTGATACTTATCGCGCTGGCCTGCGCCGCTGCATTCTCCGGATGCGGCCGGCCGGAGCACGCCGGTCTCGCGCCGGATGTCCGCCGCGAGCTCGAGCAGGGCAGGGCGGCGATCGGGGCGTGGGTGGAGGATGGGCGAAGCGGCGTAGAGATCTCCGACGAGGCGGTCATAGGGCTCGGCTATGCGGAGCGGCTGCGGCTGGGACTGGGCAGTCCGTTCCGTCTCGTCGAAACGGCACTGCGCGACCCGCGGCTCCCGGAGCCGGCACGGCGGGAGATCGCGTGGGGGCTGCTGGCGCTGCTGCTGTACGGGGAAGCCTACGAGATCGATCCGATCACACTCGACCGGGCAGGCGTTGCGGGCGTTTCGACGTGGCCGGGACTCGGGCGGCATCATCTGGAGCTGATCGAGAGCGCGATCACCGAGTCGCGTGACCCGCGTGCGGGAGAGCAGGCCGTACGCCTGGCGTACCAGCTGGCGGCGATGGAGGGCAGCCTCCCCGAGCAGTCGCCGCTGTATGCGACGCGCGTGGCCGCACTGATCCGCGACCGCGAGCTCGCCCGCGCGGATGTCGCGCGCCTGCTTCGCTCCGCGGAAGTGGTGCACGGCGATCCGCTGAGCGCAATATCGCACTGGCGCGCGGAGCGCTGGCTCCGCGTGGAGACGCCCGCCCTGACGGCGCTGACGGAGGAAGCGGAGCGCGAGGCGCTCGAGCTCGCGCCTCGCCTGGCGCAGACGCTTCGCATGCTCCGTCCGCGGCTCGGCGACGTGAGAACGCACCGGCAGGAGACGCCGGACGTCAACCCATCGTATCTGACGCCGGAGACGGCGCGACGGCTGGCTGAGATCGCCGATTCGACGAACATGCCGCCGCAGACGCCGATCGGCATCGCCAGCCGTACGTACAGCATCGAGCTTCTGGAGCAGCCGTGGCTCACGGAGACAGAGCGTCAGCGACGCGAGGTCTTCGCAGCGGCGACGGACGAGGAACAGTTCGTCGCCGCGCTCGCGCAGCTCGAGCGGCTCTCGCCCGTCGATGCCGCACCGTCTCTCGCGGCAGTATGGGCCGCGGTCGCGCTCCGCCCCACTGCACAGGATCCCGTGTGGTTCCCGGGCTTCGGCGGTCCGACCGCGCGCGAGCTGGAGGAGCGCTACGGCTTCGCGGAAGTGCGCTTCAACGATGCTGTCCCGGCCGAATGGCGGCCGTTCTTCCGTGGTCAGCTCGAACGTGCCGTTCAGGACATGCAGCGCGTGCTGCCCGCTCTGGACCTGCGTGGACTGACCGTCCGCTTCTCCGCGCTGAACCGCGGCGGGACGCTGGCGATGCATGACCCGCGTGCGCGGGAGCTGATCCTGCCGCCGGCGAGCTCGGCCGGCACAGTGGCACACGAGATCGCACATGATCTCGACTGGCAGGTGGCCCTGCGGCGCTACCGTGTGCGCGGCGACTACGCGAGCGATCGCGCGTCACGCCGCGGCACCGACCTGCTCGCGGCGCGCGTTCGCGATCTTAGCCCGAGCGCCGCACTGGACGTCGCTGATGGGCGTGCGGCACACGCACGTCGTCCAGCCGAGAACTTTGCCAGGGCGGTCGACTGGTTCGTCGCGGCATCGCTCGCGTCACAGGGCCGCACGAACGGCTATCTCTCATCCGTCCAGGACCACGTGCTCACCGGCTACGGCACCGTCCGTCCGCCCGACATCAGCGGCCGCGGTGGCGACGCGATCATCAACATTCTCGATGAGGTCGCGCCGCTCTATCCCGCGACGCGCGAGTGGTTCCTGAAGACCTACGGCAGCACACGGGCGCAGAACTCGTTCGACCTGATCCGCGGGATGGGCGACGTCCAGCTCCCCGATCCGACACCCGCAGGGCTGCTCGGCGGTGCCGCGAACGAGGACCTCGCCGAGGCGCTCGATGCACTCGTGAGCGCGCGCACCCGCGGTTTCTCCGCAATCGACGAGTGGGTCTGCCGCGCACCCGCCGGCGCGCACAACGCCGAGCTCGAGCTGCTGCGTCGCCGGCTGGTCGCCGATGCAGCAGCCGCACGCGCACGCGGTGTCGTCCTCCAGCACGCCACGCGACTGCACGGCGAGAACGGCGCACGCTGGGTCGCGCACCAGCTCTACGGCGGCCCCTGGCCGACTGTCGAGCTGGAGGAGGGAATGGAGGATCTGCTCCGAGGACTCGTCGAAGAAGTCCGACGCGTGGAGCGCATCGAGGTCCGCCCTCCCGGACAGACATTCGACCTGCTGCGATTCCCGGAGCACTGCGCCCAGCGCTTCTAGAGGCCTTTCGGCGAACGTGTCCTCAGGCGTCCGAACAACGAGGTGTAAGACGTCGCGTCCTCAGGCGTCCAACAACGGCGTGTAAGAAGGGGGATAGTGGGGATTCCGGAGATATGGGAGATCCGGTACCGCTATAAGCCAACCTCGCGGCCACGACTCTTTTTCAGGCTCTCGCTTTTGGGGTGAGCCGCCGGGAGCTGCGGCGGCTCACGGGCTGCCCGCGTCGTGAATTCTGTCCCGCTATCGCTCGCCCTGCGGGCAGGGCACACCTACCGTCTTTATGTGCACACTCGCGGCGGTGCGCGCCGCGACTTCCAGCTTATCGTTGCCATATGCGGCTGAGTGCACATTCGAGCGATGGGCGAAGGGCTCAATGGGGCTTAGCGTTATGAGGCAACGATAAGTCGATCGTGCGCGGCGACCGTCTTTTTCCCAGAACTCCATGGCATCGCCCGCCGAGGAATGCGCCGATCAATACGCCGCCGGCGGGCGGAGTCATCCTTTGTGATCCGACGCTACGCAGTCCACATGGAACAGCGAGGCGCCGAAAAAAAGCAGATCACCCCGCACGCCGGTAATCGGCTAACCCCACGCAACATCGCCAAATCCCCCCGAGTCCCCACTATCCCCCTTCTTACACGCTGTCTTTTCGCAAGGCGCAAAAGGATCAGACGCCCGGCACGTTCGCGCCCCAGATGATCTTGTGCAGCTGGATCTGATAGCGGACGGGCAGCCGGTCCTCGAGGATCCAGTCGGCCAGCTGCTGGAAGTCCATCGATTCCCAAACAGGCGACATCAGCAGTGCGCGGAGCTCGCCGGCTCTGACCTTCTCATCCAGACCTCGATCGCGGACTACGTTGCGGGCCCACTCGTAATCGGCGCGGCTCGCAATGACGAACTTGATCTCATCGCGGCCGGTGAGATGGTCGAGGTTAGACCACAGGTTCCGCGCTGACTCGCCCGAATCGGGGCACTTCAGATCCATGATGCGGTGCGCGCGCGGGTCGAGCGGCGCGACATCGATCGCACCGGACGTCTCGACGAGCACGGTGAACCCGAGATCGAGAAGGCGCGATGTGAGGACGAACGCGTTGCGATGGATGAGCGGCTCGCCGCCGGTGATCTCGACGACGCGCGTGCCGATCTCCTCGATGCGTGCGACGATGGCGTCGAGTGTCATTCGCTCGCCACCGTGGAACGCGTACTCCGTATCGCACCAGACGCAGC
>DATABQ010000365.1:0-2444 GCA_036259495.1 Longimicrobiales bacterium
AGGCGTGCGCATCGAGCTCCAAGCCGTGCTCACGCGCTACCACTACCGCCTCGGGCGACGCCGCAGCGCCGCTCACGGCACCCGTCCCTGCGGAGTCCACAGCAACGTGAGTCCAGCCGCGCTCGTGCAGCAGGCCGCGCGCGATCGCCCCCGCCATGGGACTGCGGCACGTGTTGCCGCTGCACACGAACAGCAGGTTGTATGTCGTCCCCTCGACGCGGCGCGGAAATGCACTAGCGGACATCGATTCCGATCCCTGACAACTGGTTCCGCAGGTCTTCCGGCGAGACTGCACCCGCTCGCAGCACACGCGCGGTGTGGTCCTCCACAGCCAGAATGGTGGAAGGAGCCGATTCCGGCAATCTCCCGCCGTCGAGCACGAGGACGTCATGTGCATCGAGAGCAGTCAGCGCCGCCAGCACCGCTTCGGTGTCGGCGCCGGGCTCCGTCCCCGGCGCATTCGCGCTCGTCGATGTGATCGCACCGCCCCATGCGCCGACCACCGCCTGCACGAGCGGGTGCGGCGATGCGCGCAGAGCGACGAGGCCCTCCTGCGACACGATGCCCTCCGGATAGGTGCCCACGCCGGCCGGGAGTGCAAGTGTCAGCGGCCCGGGCCAGTACAGCCGGGCGATCGCACGCGATGCACTCGTCCACCGCACACCCGGTGCCTGATCGGGCTCGGCAATGAGCAGGAGGAACGGCTTCACGGTCTCGCGCGACTTGAGCGAGCGGAGCGCGGCGGTCGCAGCCGCGGTGACCGCACCGCCGAAGCCATAGACCGTTTCGGTCGGATAGGCGAGCAGTCCATCCGCCTCGAGGTGCTCGAGCACGGCCGGCAGCGCTGCTCTGATCTCCGCCTCGGTACGGACGTAGAGCCGCTTCATTCCCCGTCGTCGAGGAGCGCCGCTATGATTTTCAGGTCCACAGGCGTAGTCACCTTGAGGTTCTCCGGCGCGCCCTCGACAACGACGACCGCTCCCCCGTAGCGCGTGACCAGAGCGGCGTCATCCGTGGTGGAGACATTGTCCGCCGCGGCGCGCGCGTGCGCGTTGCGCAGCACTTCTGCGGGGAACGCCTGCGGCGTCTGCGCCGCCCAGAGCGTCCGGCGGTCCGGTGTGCCCGTGACGCGCCCGCCTTCGTCGACTTCCTTGACCGTATCCACGACGGGAATGGCCGCGATCGCAGAGCGTCCGCCGGCAGCGGCGTTGATGCAGCGCTCGATGACCTCCGCGGACACGAGCGGACGTGCCGCATCGTGCACGAGAACGATGTCGGCCTCCATCGGCACGGCGGAGAGGGCGTTGCGCACCGAATCGCCCCGCTCCGCACCGCCTGCGACGATGTCGATCCGACGGTCGCTCATCAGCCAGTGCGGCGGCGCCGCAGCGAGCTCCACGGGCAGCGCAATGATGACCCAGTGCACATCATCACGAGCGAGGAACGGGCGGACGCTGCGTTCCAGCAGCGATTCACCGCCCAACTCGATCAGCGGCTTCGCGACGCCGCCCATGCGCCGGCCCGCACCGCCGGCGGGAATGACCACCGCGATTCTCGTCATGGTCCGAACAGCCGGGTAATCAGCTCGCCCACCGTCTGCACACCCACCATCTCGATCACCGCCTGCTGTGTTGCGGACACGGCCCGTGCCGGCACGTATGCCCGCCTGAATCCCATGCGCGCCGCCTCCGCGAGGCGCCGTTCGATCTGCCCGATCGGCCGGAGCTCTCCGCCCAGACCGACCTCCCCCAGATACACCGATGCAGTATCCAGCTCCCGGTCGTAAACACTCGATGCGAGTGCCGCCACGAGCGCCGCATCGGAAGCCGTTTCGATGATTCGCACACCCCCCACCACATTGACGAACACATCCAGCGCGCTGAAGTCGATACCGGCGCGCTTCTCGAGCACCGCAAGCAGCAGCGCGAGGCGCTGCCGATCGAAGCCGGTCGTGACGCGCTGCGGCGCGCCGTAGCTCGCCTTCGTACACAGCGCCTGCACTTCGACCAGCAGAGGGCGCGTACCCTCGATCACCGCAGCCACCGCCGTCCCGCTCACGCCGCTCGAACGGTCCTGCAGGAACAGCTCGGACGGATTGAGCACAGGCTCCAGACCGGTCACGGTCATGCGGAAGACACCGATCTCCTCCGCCGCGCCGAAGCGGTTCTTGGTGCTGCGCAGCACGCGATGATCGAGCTGCCCCGTCTCCTCGAAATAGAGCACCGTATCGACGATATGCTCGAGCGTCTTCGGCCCCGCGACCGTTCCGCCCTTCGTCACGTGACCGATGAGGAATACTGCCGCGCCAGTCTCCTTGGCGAGCCGCTGGAGCCGCGCCGCGCATTCCCGCACCTGCGTTACATTGCCAGCCGCGCCGTCCAGGTCATCGCTGTAGACCGTCTGGATCGAGTCCACGAACAGAGCGTCTGGCTTCCGCTGACCGG
>DATABQ010000366.1:0-9851 GCA_036259495.1 Longimicrobiales bacterium
CAGGTACATCCAGTGCGCGCTCTGGAGCCGGTCCGCGAGTCCGGACACCCGGTTCGTGCCGTAGCTCTCGCCGATCAGGAACTTCGGAGACGTCCAGCGCTCCGTGCGCGAGACGAACATGTCGATCCAGCGCGCCAGATACTCGATGTCCTCGTTCACGCCGAAGAACTGTCGGCGATCCGCGTCGCCGACAATGCGCGAGAAGCCCGTATTGACCGGATTCACATACACGATGTCCGCGACGTCGAGGATGCTGTGCGGATTCTCACGCACGCCATACGGCTGAACCGGAAAGCCTTCCTCGTCGATGTTCAGGAAGCGCGGCCCGGTGTAGCCGATGTGCATCCATACCGACGCCGAGCCCGGCCCACCGTTGAATGAGATCACGAGCGGCCGTCGAGTGCGATCCTCGACATCGCTGCGCTCGTAGAAAACGTAGAACAGCGATGCGATCGGCTCGCCATCCTCATCGAGGACGGGCTGATGGCCGGTGCTGGCGCTGTACGGCACGCGCTCACCGTTGATCGTCACGGTGTGCTGCGATGTGATGACGGTGTCGACCGGTACCGTGAGCGACTGCGCGCTCAGCTCGGCGGCAGCGACGAGGAGCAGGACGAGCGTGGCCGCAGTGCGGCGGGCGCCTGGAAGCATCTACACCTCCTTTACGAGAGCTTTCTGAGGTTGAGGCAAGATAGGGAGGGGAGGGCGGGGGCACAAAGGAAGAGGTACGCTGTTCACCACAGAGCACACAGGGCACACAGAGACCTTCATCGAGGCTGGAGCGCGCGCGGCTGATCGTACGCGCCTGCTGACAATCATCATAAGCGTGATTCGCCTTGCGTCCGCGTCACGCCGGCAAGCCCCGCCGTAATCATCATCAAATCGGCATTCAAAGCGAATCCTGCGGGACCGCCGGCAAGCCCTCTATGTGCTCCGTGTGCTCTGTGGTGAAAAATTCCCCAGCCCCGGCACTGGCGCTCCACCGGCTCGATTGCGATCCTCCTCCACTCTCTCAATCGGAAGCAGAGGATGGCGAGCAAGGGACAGGGCTGGCAGGAGATCGACGTCGACGGGTACGAGGTGCTCGTCGGGCGGAGCGCGCGCGACAATGACGAGCTGACGTTCCGGGTCGCTCGTCCGCGCGACCTGTGGCTGCACGCCGCGGGGCACGCAGGGAGCCACGTGATCATTCGGCAGCCGGATGACGGTGACGTGCCGCGGGATGTGATCGACCGTGCTGCCGCGTATGCGGCCTGGCATTCGAAGGCGCGGAACGCGCGCGGCAAGGTGGAGGTGCATGTGTGCCGCGCGGCGGATGTGCGCAAGCCGCGCGGCGTTCCTGCAGGAACTGTCCAGCTGCGCCGATACGATGTGGTGCGCGTCTATCCGCGCCAGATCGCGAGTGGCACGGAGGCCACATGATCGATCGTGACACGTTTCGTGATGCGCTTTCCTCCTGGGCGAGCGGTGTGGCCGTCGTCGCGTGCCGTACGGACCGGCGCGTGGTGGCGACGACGGTCTCCGCCTTCATGTCGCTCTCCCTCGAGCCGCCGCTCATCCTGGTTGGAATCGGTCCGAATGCCACGGTGCGCCCCTTCCTCCAGCCGGGGCAGCCGTTCGGGGTCAGCATCCTCGCCGCCGCGCAACGTCGTCTGGCGATGACGTTCGCCGATCCCTATCCGGTCGGACCCGACCCGTTCCCCGCAACCGGTGATCCGATCATCGCGGATTGCCTGGTCGGCCTCTCGTGCATGGTCGAGCGCGTGGACAGCGGTGGGGATCATGCGATCGTGATTGCGGCTGTCCACGGGGTTCAGCGTGGCCCGGGGGCTGTGCCGCTCATTCGATTCAACCGGAAATACCACCCGCTCGGTGACTGAAGCCTGCACGGGACGCCTCCATTGTCCCGCGCGGCGGCGCTGCCTATGTTCAGCCGTCCCCTGACAATTCAGCCGGCGCCTGACGCGGCCGGTGCCACCCGCACTCCGAAGACCCGTGCGATACTTCCGCTCTTCGATCATCTGCGGCCTCGCCTTCCTGCTCGGCGCCGTGCCGGCGCTCGCGCAGGGACCGCTCGCCTCCCAAACGTCCGCCCAGATCTCGACACTGGTGCCCGGCGTGTCCGACTCCGCCGTGCTCGCGAGTCTGGAGTTCCGCTCCATCGGCCCGGCGCTGATCAGTGGCCGCATCTCCGACATCGCTGTGCCGCCCGCGCAGAGGCCGGGCGAACGTCTGGGTAAGACCGTTTGCGTCGCATCCGCTGCGGGCGGTGTGTGGAAGACGACAAACGCCGGCGTGACCTGGACACCGATCTTCGACGATCAGCGCGTGTCATCGATCGGCGCGGTCGCCGTTGCGCCATCGGACCCGGATGTGGTGTGGGTCGGCACGGGTGAGTCGAACAACCTCCGCAGCTCATCGTGGGGCGAGGGCATCTACAGGTCTGACGATGCCGGCGAAACATGGACGCACATGGGTCTCCGTGAATCGCAGCACATCGCGCGCATCGTCATTCACCCGAGGAATGCCCGGATCGTGTATGTCGCGGCCATGGGCCCGCTCTGGGGCGATGGCGGCGAGCGCGGCCTGTATCGCACGACAGATGGCGGCCGGACGTGGGAGCTTCTGCTCTCGGCTGGACCGTTCACCGGTGTGACCGATGTGATCCTCGATCCGCGCGATCCGAACGTGATGTACGCGGCGACGTACCAGCGCGAGCGGAAGTCGTACAGTTTCGTCGCCGGCGGGCCGGAGAGCGGTATCTGGAAGAGCATCGACGGTGGCGACAACTGGACGCGGCTCGAGACGGGTTTGCCTGAGGGCGACAAGGGCCGCATCGGCATCGATATCGCGCGATCCCAGCCGAGCACGATCTACGCGACCGTGTCGGCCGAGGATGGCGGCATCTTCCGCTCGGACGATGCGGGCGCGACCTGGACGCGCACGAGTGAGCTGCAGTCGATCCCGTGGTTCTTCGGCCAGATCCGCGTCGATCCGCTGGATCCCGAGCGCGTCTATCATCTCGGTGTGCAGCTGCAGGTGTCGGACGATGGCGGCAGGACGTTCGAGAACACGGGCCGGAACACGCACGCGGATCATCATGCGATGTGGATCGATCCAATGGACTCGGATCATCTCATCGATGGCAATGACGGCGGCATCTACTTCTCCGACGATCGCGGCAGCACGTGGGACTTCTCGCTGAATCTGCCGGTGTCGACGTTTTACGCGATTGGCGTCGACATGCGTGATCCGTACTGGGTCTACGGCGGCACCCAGGACAACGGCACGTGGGGCGCGCCCACGCGAACGCTCGGCCGGAGCGGTGCGACGAACTACGACTGGGTGCGCGCCGGAGGCGGCGACGGCTTCTACGCGGCGATCGACCCGACGGATCACAACGTCGTGTATCTCGAGTCGCAGAACGGCTCACTGCGGCGGTTCGATTTCGCGACGCAGGAGGCGAAGGGGATACGGCCTGAAGCGGCGCCCGGTGAAGACCTCCGTTACAATTGGAGCGCACCGGTCCTGATGTCGCCGCATGACAACCGCACGTTGTATTTCGGCGCGAACGTTCTCTTCCGCACCGACGATCGCGGGGACACGTGGGAGCGCGTGAGCGGCGATCTCACCCGGAATCTCGATCGCGATGAGCTGCCGATCATGGACCTGGAAGGCCCGGGCGGTTTCGGTCGTCATGAGGGAACCGCCGATTTCGGCAACCTGTCGACGATCGACGAGTCGCCGATCACCCGCGGACTCATATACGTCGGTACGGACGACGGCCTCGTGCAGGTTACGCGTGATGGCGGCAGCACGTGGACGAAGATCGATGAGTTCCCCGGTGTGCCGGAGCTCACGTACGTCAGCCGCGTCATTGCCTCCGCGCATGATGAAGGCACTGTGTATGTCACGTTCGACGGCCATCGCAGTAACGACTTCCGATCGTACGTGCTGAAGAGCACGGACTACGGCAGAACGTTCACATCGATCGCCGACGGTCTGGGTGATGCGGGCAGCGTGTATGTCATTCGCGAGCACCACCGCAATCCGAATCTGCTCGTGGTCGGCGCGGAGTATGGCGTGTTCGTGACGGTGGACGGAGGACGAACGTGGACGCAGCTGCGCAACGGTATCCCGCCCGCACCCGTGCACGACCTGGTGATCCATCCGCGCGAGAATGACATCGTCGTCGGCACCCACGGTCGCGGCATCTTCGTCTTGGACGACATCACCGCGCTCGAGAATCTCGCAAATGCGCGCGGATCGATCGCGAGACTGTTCGAGCCTCGTCCGGCAATGCTCTACAACCCGCGTTCGACGCCGTCGATTCCCGGCCACCGCAACTACTCGGCGGAGAATCCGGCGGCGGGAGCATCGCTGACGTACTTCGTAGGCCCTGACCTGGCGGCCGGAGCGCACGCGACGCTCGCGATCATGGACGGCGACGGAAATCTGGTGCGCGAGCTGCCGGCCGAGCTGGATGCCGGCGTACACCGCGCCGTCTGGGATATGCGCCACACTGCGCCCGCCCTGCCCACTCCCCCTGTGCGCCGCGGCGGTGGCGATGATGAGGAGGAGGAGGAGGAGGAAGAAGAGGAAGATCGTCGATTTGGACGCGGCGGTCCGACGGGACCACGCGTGGTGCCTGGCACGTACACCGTGCAACTGCTTGTCGCAGAGGATCCGGATGCCCAGGCGCGTGTCGTGAGCGAGTCACGCCTCGACGTGCGCCTGGATCCCGATGTCGCGCTCGCGGGTGCCGAGCTGCAGGCGCTGTTTGACGCCCGGAGGCATGCGTATCGCCAGCAGCTCTCGATACAGCAGCTCGTCGGCCGTCTGGATCAGGCGAAGGCGGATCTCGAAGGAGCAGTGGAAGGGAAGGCAGACGCGACGACGGGCGTATCCGATGCGCGCGCTCTGATGACGGATCTCGACACAGCGCTGAACAGACTGCGTCCGCCTCCGCGCCGGCCGGGCAGCGGTTTCGGCGGCCGTGCAGACGCAGACGGTCCGGAGCCACTGCTTGCGCGCGTCAACGATGTTGCCAACGCGATCGGTAGCGCGCACTTCGCTCCCACGCCCGAGCAGCTAGCGACGCTCGCTGAAGTCGAAGCGGACCTGGAGCGGCAGACGGCTGCGATCGAAGCGCTGCTGAGCCGCGCGGCCTCCGTGGCTCAGACCCTGAGCGCGCAGCAGGTGCAATCGTAATCAGCGCGGCCGGGGATCGCGACGGGCCTCAGTCGAGTCCCAGCTCCGCCAGAATCGCCGCCGTGTGCTCGCCCGCACGCGGCGGCGGTGTTCCTTCCACCGGTCGGACCCCGTCGAACCTGATCGGCATCTTCACTGCCGTCGGCCCGTGACCGCTCGCGATCATGCCGCTGGCGATCGTCTGCGGATCGGCACTGACTTCGGCGATATCCTGAATGGGTGCGCACGGAACGCCGGTGCGCCGGAGCAGCCCGAGCAGGTCAGCCGTTGTGAACGTGCCGACGCGTGATCGGACTGCAGCGTTGACGGCACTGCGGTGCGCGACGCGCGATGCGTTGGTGCCGAACCGGGCATCGGTCCGCAGATCGCTCAGCGACAGCGCGTCGCAGAGGCGCGCGAAGATGCCATCGTTGCCTGCGGCGATCATGATGTGACCGTCGGTCGTGTCGAACGCACCGTACGGTGCGATCATCGGCAGCTCCGAACCCATCGGGTGCGGCACGGCGCCTGTATCGATGAAGCCGCCGATATGGTAGGAGCTCCACGCGAGCGCGGTATCGTACAGCGACACACTCAGCCGTGTACCTGTTCCGCTTGCATCGCGCTTGCGCAGCGCAGCCATGATCGCGATCACCAGCCACATGCCTGTTCCCATGTCGATGACGGATGTGCCGACACGCGCTCCACGTGTGCCGGGCTCCCCGGTGATCGACATGAGTCCGCCGTGCGCCTGCATCAGCGGGTCGTAGCCGGGCAGTCCGTGCAACGGACCTTCCTCGCCGTACGCCAGCACGGAGCAGTAGATGAGCGCGGGATTCCATCCACGGACCGTGTCATGATCGAAGCCCATTGCGGCGAATGTACCGGGGCGGAACGCCTCGATCAGAATGTCACTCTGCTCGATCAGCGCCCGTAGTGCCGTCACGTCCTGCTCGAGATGGAGGTCGAGCTCGATGCTACGCTTCCCGCGGTTCGCAGCGGCGAAAATGGAGCCGGCGCCATCCACGAACGGCGGCCCCCAGGCGCGGGCGGCATCGCCGCCGGGTGGCTCCACCTTGATTACATCGGCGCCGAGGCCGGCGAGGATCTGCCCACAGTAGGGACCGGCGAGGTTCTGGGCGAGCTCGAGGATGCGGACGCCGTTGAGCGGACCGGGCGGGGAGGCGGAGGGTGGCGGCTGGGCCGTTTCTCCATTCGGACGCGGAACCCATTCTGCATTCTGGCTCATTCAGACAGAATAGCGCCCCGGGACATGAGACGCAGGTGCACGTCGATCGTCGGCAGCAGCCCGCGCGCAGCTACCGGCGGACGCCTGCCGCAGCGAATGGCGGCAGGGAGCGCTGCAGTGTCTGGATGGGCCATTTTGCAGAGTGGGTGCCGCGTCCGACTGGGGGGCGCCGGGCGGCGGCCAAACTCCCCCCGGACCGCCACCTCCACCGCCCGCATTGCCCGAATCACCCCAACCTCCCCATCTTTGCCCCAACACCTTCATCAGGAGCCTGAGCGAGATGCGAATCGTTTCCGCACTGGTCCTCACCGCGGCGCTCGTCGTTCCCGGCGTTGTTGCAGCACAGCAGCCGGACGTGCCTCCACCTCTCGAGGTCGGAGCGGTCGCGCCGGACTTCACGATGCCCGGGGCCACGCGACACGGCGTGCTGCAGGAGGAAATCAGCCTTCGTGACTATGCCGGCAAGACAGTCGTTCTCGCGTTCTTCTTCAGGGCGCGGTCACGCGGCTGAACAGTCCAAATGCACGCGTACCGTGATCAGTACGCGCAGACTTTCAATTCCGGGCAGGACGTCGTGCTCATCGCCATCAGCGCTGATTCGATTCAGGAGCTGCATGAGTGGGCGCGTGACGACCAGTTCCAGTTCCTGATGGCCAGCGACGCGGGTCTCGAAGTGGGGCGGCTGTACGGTGCGCTGTCTCCCCGCGGGCCGGTCACGAATCGCAACCTGTTCGTGATCGGGCCCGATGGTCGAATCGCATACCGCGCGGTCCCGTTCCGTGAGATCGATCCGACGGCTTACGAGGAGCTCGCGGCAGCGATCCAGGAGACCCTGCCGCCGGATACCGTGCAGTAGCCACCGGAGAGAAGGCCGGCCGAACGTGCATTGTACGTGCGGGGCTGAACCATGACCGCACCACACCCCGCTGCGCCGCAGACTGCCGCAGCGGGGTGAGTTCGTTCAGCGCCGGTCGCAGCACCGCTCCGGAAATCCGGTGAGCGACCGCGGGACTAACCGTCCCGCAGTCGCACGGTTCCCCGTCCGCGCGCCCATCGTTGTAACGCGTGTAACATCAAGCAAAAGGGCCGTTTGTATGGATCCGGCCGAGAGGCATGGAGCTTCCCTAGAGGCATGGAGCTTCCCTAGAGGCATGCCGGATTTCACGCTCGACTGCTTTTGCAGGATAATGAAATGCTGACGGACATCCGCTACGCTATTCGCTCCCTCACGCGCCGTCCCGGCTTCGCCATCCTCGCGGTCGCAACGCTGGGTCTCGGGATCGGTGCGAATACAACGATCTTCAGCGCTCTGTACCGCCTGAACTATGAGCAGCTGCCGTACGAGACGGCCGATCGTCTCGTTACGCTCGCGCGAACGCAGGCGGGCGAGGGGTTCTTGCTGTCGCCGAGCCCGGCGGTCGTCGCGGCATGGGCAGAGCAGTCGCGGCTGCTCGAAGACGTGGCGTTCGCGGTGCCGGTCGACATGACGCTGACGGGGCGCGGAGAGCCCGTCGCCCTGAACGGCGCCAGGTTGACAGCGGGCCTGCCCGAAATGCTGCGTGAGAAGCCGGTGCTCGGCCGCATGTTCACTGAAGCGGAGGCGGTGGCGGAAGCTCCGGTCGTCGTCCTGTCGGCGGAGTTGTGGCGTGAGCGGTTCGGCGGTGATCGCGGAGTGATCGGACAGAGCGCCCAACTTGGTGGGCAGCGTCGCACTGTGATCGGCGTGATGAGCGATGATTTCGGGCGCTACTCGGATCCGTATCCACGCCAGGAGTTCTGGGTGCCGTACCGGGTGCGCGAGGAGGACAGTTATGGAAGCGCGCTCGGGTTGCTGCGTGAGGGTGCAACACCGCAGGAGGCGGGGCAGGAGATGGAGCGGATCGCCGCCGGTTTCGGTGGTGGTGCGCCGGCTGGACCGTGGACCTATACGGCGCTCCCTATCGCAGAGCTCATCGGGGATGGCACGCGGCAGACGTTCCCGATCCTGCTCGGCGCCGTGGCGCTCGTACTGCTGATCGCGGTGGCGAATGTCGCAGGCCTGATGATCGTCCGGCTCAATGCGCGTCGCCGTGAGATCGCGATTCGGGCGGCACTCGGCGGACGCCATCGGCGGATACTCGGCGGCCTCGTAGTCGAGCAGGTGCTGCTCGCGTTCGCAGCGGGGATCGTCGGGCTGCTTCTCGCCGCGTGGAGCATCAGCATCATCGCGCACTTCGCGCCTCACACGCTGCCGCTCCTGGACTCGCTCCGGCTGGAGCCGGCTGTGCTGCTTTTCGCAACAGCATTGCTCCTGCTCTCGACGTTCTTTGCAGGCGTGCTGCCGGCGTGGAGCGCCCTGCGCGGAGATCCGGCGGACTCACTGCGCTCGGGCGGTGAGCGATTCACGAGTGGATCGCGCGGGCGCTCCGTTCTCGTGAGCGCGCAGATTGCGCTCTCGGTCGTACTGCTCGTCGGCGCCGTGCTACTGATCCGCAGCTTCGGTGCGCTCCAGTCGCGCGACCTCGGGTTCAACGTGAATGGCGCCGTTGTCATCGACATCGCTCTGTCTTCCGAAGGCTACGATGCCGATCAGAAGGGGCCGTTCTTCACGGATGTGCTCGACGGTATCCGTGCGATCCCTGGCGTCACGACAGCGGCCGTCGGCGGTGATGTTCCGCCGCACGTGGGCCTGCTGTTCGGCACGCTGCGAGTGGATGACAGCGATGTGAGCACGGACGGAATCAGCTACGTCGCCGGCACGGTCGCCGCACCGGGATTCCTGCCGGCGCTCGGCGTACGCTTCAGCGCAGGCCGCGATTTCAACGAAGCCGATAGCGGTATGAACAGGGTCATCGTCAGCCGCTCGTTCGTGGAGCGGTTCTGGCCGGGCGATGACGGCGTGGGCAGGCGCCTGAAGCTGGCCAACGCGGCCGACGCGCCGTGGAACGAGATCGTGGGCGTCATCGAAGACATCAGCGCGAGTCACTCGCCGACAGGGGAGAACCTCCAGGTGTTCTACCCGCAGGAGTGGTCGTATCCAACGCACAGCATCATCGTGCGGACCGACAGGGCGGAGCCGCTCTCGCTCGTGCCCGCGATACGGCAGCTGGTTTCGCGCAGTGACGACGAGCTGCCGCTCCGCAATGTGTCGACTCTCGAGCAGCTCATGAGCGAGTCGATTGCACGCGAGAGGTTCAACATGGTGCTGCTGTCGCTATTCGCCGGAATCGCGATCGTGCTGTCGGTCGTGGGGCTCTACGGTCTGGTCGCGTACACCGTGCAGCAGCGCGTGCGCGAGATCGCGATTGGCGTGGCGCTCGGTGCGACCACCGCGTCCGTTCGCTCGCTCTTCCTGAAGCATGGCATGCGACTGGTTGGGGCGGGGCTGCTGGCAGGCATCGCGGTAGCACTGGTTGCAGTACGCGTGCTTCGC
>DATABQ010000367.1:0-7336 GCA_036259495.1 Longimicrobiales bacterium
CAATCTGCAGAATGGGTTCCGCGTCCGCTGCGCCTGGCGCGGTTCCGATCCTCACCACCCCGCATTACGTTCCCTGGATGACCCTCCCACGAATCAACCTGAGCATGCGTAGTGCCGCCGCGCTTCTGGTGCTGCTCACCGCCGCGTGTGACGGCGTCGCCACGCGCGACGCCTCCGTCCCTGCGGCCGATGCGCGCACGGCCGCCATCGATCCGCCGCCCCCGACCCGCGGCCTCGACAGTCTGCTGCTCCAGCAGGCATTCGACAGCGCAGCGAACCTGCCACGGCTGCACTCGCTCCTGGTCGCGCGGCACGGGGAACTCGTCCGCGAGGAGTATTTTGGCGGCCGTGGTCCCGACAGGCGCGCCAACATCAAGTCGGCCTCCAAGAGCATCGTTTCGGCGCTGGTCGGCATTGCGATCGAGGAAGGGCACCTTCAGGGGCTCGATCAGCCGATCGCACCGTTCTTTCCATCCGTCATTGGCGACGACGCGGACCCGCGACTCCACCGGATCACGATAGGCAACCTGCTGTCCATGCAGGCGGGGCTGGAGCCGACCTCCGGCCGCAATTACGGCGCCTGGGTGACGAGCGACAACTGGGTACGCCATGCGCTGACCCGCTCATTCGATGATGATCCCGGCGGGCGCATGCAGTACAGCACGGGCAGCTCACATCTGCTGTCGGCGATTCTGACGCAGGCGACGGGCATGAGCACACTCGAGTATGCGCGCACGCGGCTCGCCAACCCGCTCGACATCGAGCTGTCCGCATGGGCTCGTGACCCGCAGGGGATTTACTTCGGCGGGAACGACATGTACCTGCGGCCTCGTGACATGCTCACATTCGGTGAGCTTTATCGCAACGGGGGCACGCACGAGGGAACCCAGGTCGTGCCGGAGGGCTGGGTTCGCGAGTCATGGGTGCCGCGCACCAGGTCACGCTACAATCGCAATCGCTATGGGCTCGGCTGGTGGATGCGGGGCGCCCGGGGCTATGACATCTACTTCGCGTGGGGATATGGCGGCCAGTACGTATTCATCGTGCCGGAGCTGGAGCTCACCGTCGTCACGACCTCCGATGCCGCCGCACCGCGGGAGGGCGGTCACAACCGCGCGCTCCACAACCTCCTCGATGACCTGCTGATCCCCGCGGCAGTCCAGGGAAGCGACCACGCCGTCGCGGGGGATCGGTCGTAGCGAATCCGGCGGTCAGCGCCGCACTCGGCGCCCGGCCGCCCGCCGATCAGTCGGCAGGTACCGAGCGAGCGGCAGGTACCGAGCGAACGGCAGGGTAACGAGCGAGCGGCATGGTACCGAGCGAACGGCAGGTACCGAGCGAGGAAGTCCAGCCGGAGGGTGCTATCTCCCGCCGCGCGTCGACACGACGATCGCGCCCGCACCGTGGTCCAGGCCCCAGCGCTGCGTCGCCTCGAGACCATCCAGGTACCTCAGCGAGCTGATCGACTGTTTCGAGATCTGCCGGAGTTGCTCCGGTGAGCCGAGCAGCGACCCGTCCAGGTACACCTTGATGGTTTGCTGACCGCGCACCGACGAGGGCCCGCGCACGCTCAGCCACTGTGGCCGCAGCGAGCGCACCAGCGAGAACGCGTCGTTCTGTGTTGCTGCCTGGACCTCGGCTGCCGTTATGATGTCCCGGTCAGCGCGCTGCGTGGATGTCGTCCCTGAGCGGGCTCCGCACGCGGCGGTCAGCAGACATAGCAGCAAAATCACCGTGAATCGCTCTCCAGCGTGTCTCATGTCTGACCTCCGTATGGGAATGCGCTGTGGGAATGACGGTGGGAGCCGGGCGGCTGTCGTCCGGCTGCCCGGTCACCGGCTCCACGGAAGGGGCTCTTTGAGCTAATGTCTGAATCTTAAGAGCCAGCGTCAATAACCTTGATCCTCGCGAAGGGCCCGACGGCGATCGATCACGCGGCCCGACGGCGCCGCCTCGGCCTGCACGGCGCCGAATGACGGCGGGTCGGATTCCACGACGCCCGATGCGACGATCACCTGCTGGTACCGGGTGACGACCTCCTGGTGGCTCCTACTGGTACTGGATGTAGAGCGGCCGCGGTGAGAGCCGCAGCAGGTCGTCCGGTGTCATGAGCGGGTCGCCGGCCTTCGTATCGTTGTGATAGAAGATCTTGAAGCCCGGGTACTGCACCGGTTCACTGACGACGTAGTCCTTGTAGGAGTCGCGCTTCAGCCACGGTGCGCCCCACCCGTCCATGTGCATCACGATCTGGACTTCAGGGCGCAGCACGATGTCCTGCGAATTCGTCACCATGCCGCGCGTGAAGCGATGGATCACGAGCACCTTCGGCGGCAGATCGTGTTCCCGCACCAGCCGGGCGAGGTGTTCGGTGGCGTAGTTGATGTCGGACGCGTCGATCGTACCGATCCGGGTGCCGGGAAGGTTGCCCCGCTTCATCATGAACTCCGGGTCGATGCCGATGTGCACGTCCGGCCGCGTCAGGAAGTGGTCGAACCTGGGCAGCAGCTCGCGGATGTCGCTGAGGCCGGTCTGAATGTCGAGGAACACGATGGAGCCGCTCTCCTGCGCCCACCCGTAGACTTCCTCCACGAGCTTGTCGCGCATGATCGTGCGGTACTTGCCGCTCACACCCGAGTCTGCCTGGGCCACGACCGCAATCAGGTGCAGAGCCGTCTGTACCGGCGTTTCCGGATCGGCGCGGCGCCATTCATCCGCCTGCGCCTCCAGCCGTCTCAACATCTCGTCCTTCTCGTACTCGCCGAGTGCGCCCATCCGCTTCGACAGCGGATTGCCATAATACGCGATGATCCGCTTCTGCGGCAGGATCGCGCCGGGCAGCGGCGGCGGACCCTCGACGGGCCAGCCGTTTGCCTCCGCGAACGCCGGGTCCTCACCCGACCGGTACTCTCCGGGCGGCGGCAGCGGGTCCATCGCCAACCGGGCCTGGGCCACCGAGTCGGCGGCGGCGATCGAATCGGCGGCCGCAGCGGAATCTGCTGCAGCGACCGAATCCGCCAACGCCAGGGCTCGTGCCAGGGAATCCGCGGCCGCTGCCGCCCTGGCGCTGTCCTGTGAAATGGAGCCATCAGGGCGCCGATCGCCTGCACCGGCCGGCCGCGTCGCGGCGAGCGCGAAGAAGCCGATGGCGAGGCCGGCGGTAATGGCAACAGCTATCGTACGGTGCTGCGGCTTGAGCTGCGGGCGCTGCATGAGAATATCCTGGCATGGACTACACGGAGCAGCCGACTCCGCACGGGACGCAACGATATGCGTCGGCTGAAGATAACGCAGATGCAATTCTCGGGCACGGGGGTGGTCCCGAGGCTCGGACCGTCCCCTCGCTCAGCGGTGGCGCGGCGTCGGCTCGACCGTCCTGTAACGTCGGCGCGGCGCCTGATCCGCGACCGCGGTGGAAGCGAGCTTCGCCTCCACTGCCTTCGTCGCCCGCTCCAGCTGGGTCACCAGACGCTCCTCACCGGCCGCATCGTGAATGAGGTGCATGAGCTCTGCTTCGGTCGAGCGGCCGTGCCGCGCCGCACGTGACTCGAGTGCGGACAGCTCCTCCTGCGGCACATCGTGGATCGTCACATCAGGCATGAGACTCCTCCCGGTTCGAGAACACGGTACTACAGGGAAAGAGCCGTGCCACGCCGCGGGACTATGCGGTCTGTGCGGCCGTATGGCCCGGCTGATGCACTGGGCGATACTATACCGCACCCTCGTGAACTGGAGACAATGGCGTCCATAGGAAACGGAATTGATAATCGCAGCTGGACGCGTGGCGTACTGTCGGCGCTGCTCTGGGCTGTCGTTGCCGTCGTGGTGCTCGTGTGGGTGGTGCTGCTCGCGATCATCTTCGTGTTCACCGTGCCGTCCGATCCCGGCCGCTACACGGTCGGGCTGTGGTTCCGCCGCGCCGCGGTCGTCATCGTCAGGCTGAACCCGCTGTGGCATTTCCGCACCTCCGGCGTAGTCATTCGGGATCCGCGACGGCCCTACATTGCGGTCGCCAATCACGAGTCGTACGCCGATATCTTCCTCATCAGCCATCTGCCGTGGGAGATGAAATGGCTGTCGAAGGCAGAGGTGATGCGCCTGCCGCTGATGGGGTGGCTCATGCGCATGGCGGGAGACATCCCCGTGCATCGCGGCGACTCGCGCAGCCGTGCAGAAGCGATGAACGGCATACGCGATCGGCTCGCGAAGCGCGTCTCCGTCATCGTGCTGCCCGAAGGCACTCGCGCGCCCACGGACCAGCTCCTGCCGTTCCGGGACGGCGCGTTCCGCGTCGCCGTCGAGCTCGGCCTGCCCGTGCTGCCGATCGCAGTGGCGGGCACGCGCAACGCGATGGCGAAGGGATCCTTCCGCTTCAATCGCGCGACCGCCGAAGCGCGCGTGCTCGAGCCGATCGAGACCACCGGAATGACACGCGAGGACGTGCCGCGCCTGCGCGATGAGGTCCGCAACCGCATCGACGCCGCACGCGAAGAGCTCCGCCGCGAGCTAGCATCCGCAAAATAGGAGAGGGAGCGCGAGCACCGCTCCCTCTTCCACGCCCAATCCCACTCCGCAACTCTCCCACTCCCCATCCCATTCCCCGCAACTCTCCCACTCCCCATCCCACTCCCTGCCGCACGTCACATAACGTGCACCTGCTGCAGCATGCCATGCATGAAGTGCGGCCGACCGTCGCTCGCGTCCGGCACGAAGCAGATCAGTGCGTAATCGCCCTGCTCGAACTCGAGGGTGACCTGATTCATGCCGCCATTCGCAATGCCCGTAATCCCGCCGAGCACCGTTCCGGGAGGCGGCCCCTGCTGCGCGGCCATTGCCGCCATGAACTCCTCCGCTGTGGCGCCCTCGTTCAGCTTGACGATCAGCACCTCGTGCGGCTGATCCGCGGCGTTCTCGACGCGGATCGTGTGACGGCCAACAGTGATCGGCACGTTCGTGTCGAACGTGTAGTCATTCAGCGTCATTACGATGTCCGCTTCCGGCAGCGTCGCGGCCTGGCCCGTTCCAGGCACCACAACGACCTCACGCGCCATTCCCTTCATGACGTGCGGGATGCCGTCCGGCACGTCCACCACGCACAGCAGCGCGTAGGTGCCCGGCTCCAGATCCACGATAGCTGCCGTTTCACCGCCCGGCGCACCCGGTGCGTTCGGCCCGCCGACATCGATCGCCCAGGACGGCGGCGGCCCGCCTGCCTTGAACGCCTCTACCAGCTCCGTCACGGTGTGCCCGTCTTCCAGGCGGACCAGCCACACGTGGTGGAATGAGGGACCTTCGTTGATCAGGCGGATGTTGGTGAGCCCCGCCGTCAATGTATCCGGCGCCTCGTGGAAGACGTTGTCCCGCGTCCGGATCACGACCTCAGCGGGGGCGACCGCAGCGACCTGCACCGGCGCATCTGCAGCGTTGGCGGGCGCGTCGCTGCGGCAGGCGGTCAGAACCGGCAAAAAAGTAGCGATCGTGAGCAGGCTGTGACGAATCGTTTTCATATCCGCTCCAGTGGTGCGCTCCATCGAGGAGCGATTCCGAAAGGCTCGGCCGGCGGGTTCCGCCAGCCGTAACATGGTGCCGGCGAATATGATGTGCGCTGCTTGGGGAACTGCTTAAGTCAGCTGTCCGAACGGGCCGAATGGCACTGTGCCTGGTTATTGCGCTGGTCACCCGCCGAGCGACCGTCAGCGCATCCCTGTGCGCCAGGACTCCGTCCAGCGGTTCGCTCGGCTGAACCAGCAATACAGTCGTGAGCTCGATGACGAGCATCCGATCGGCAGCAGGCGTGCGCGTGTGCGGACTGTCCGCCCGTGCGCGCAGCAGGTTTCCAGAGTGTGACCGGCCGCCCATAACAGGCCGGGCGCTCGACACGGTGAGCACGTGCGCGCCGCCACGTGCTCCTCGGCCACCCACAGCGGCGGGCAGCGACGACGCTGCAAAGGAGACACAAATGAAGGCACTCAGGTTTGTCACGATGTCCCTCGGTCTGCTGGCCACTCCGGCGCTCGCATACGGCCAGGCATGCCTCGGATCGCCGATCACCGCGGGCCAGTATGGCATCGAGGGCGGGATGGGCGTCGGTGAGGGCTTCAAGACCTACTCAGGCGGCGTCAACGCCAACGTCGACGGTCCGCTGGCGTTCGGCGGTGCGGTCGGCATCACGAAGCCCGATGCGGGCGGCGAGAACATGACGACGCTCGGCCTGGCAGGCGGCTACGAGCTGCTCCAGGGTTCGCGTCTGTCGGCGTGCCCGACTGTCGGTGTGAACTACTCGACGTTCAGCACCAACATTCTCGGCACCGAGATGGACATGAATCAGTTTGTCGTGCCCGTCGGCGTCGGTCTCGGCACCACGCTTCCGGCCGGCTCGATGAACGTCACGCTCTTCGCGATGCCGCAGTTCCTGTGGTTCCGCACGAGCGCGTCTTCGGGCGGCGAGTCGGTGTCGGACACGCAGAATGAGTTCGGCGTCAACACCGGCCTGCGCGTCGGAATGTCGTCGTTCTACGCGGGCGCCGGCATGTCGATGAACTCGATCGAGAACTCGGATCCGGTGTTCAGCTTCGGCGTCGGCCTGGTGCTCGGCGGCCGCCGCTAGCATCCACAACGTACCTCATGCACTCAGCCCCCGGCCGGATTCGTTCCGGTCGGGGGCTGCTGCTTTCGCGTTCCTCACCGCTGACTGCGGGTGAAGAGGACGCGTGCGCTATCGTTCCCGGCCAGCGACGGCATCCGCACGTTCCGGGTCGCGCCACAAGCACAACCCATCCTGCCATGGAAGCGCCCAGCTGCGTTCGCAAGGTTCCGATAGCACATCGCTGTCGAGCGTATGAGCGACGCCTCATCGTACTGTGGGTCGCCGCCAGGTGACGGGGGCGACGCGAGGGAGCGGGCTGTCGTTCGGCGGACGTTCGCCCGGTCGGGAGCGGGGCGGCGAGCGGGGCGGCGAGCGGGGCGGCGGTAGTCGACAGGCGGCAGGCGCCAGGTGACGGGCGCCAGGCGATGGGAGGTCGTTAACCTTCCATATGGCGACGTCGACCGTGCTGAATGGAGGATTCGCCGCGCTACGCGCGGCGAAGTGTCCATTTGCGGAATCGTGGCAGGCGTGAGTGGAACGTTGATCTCCATATAGGCACCGAAGGTTCCGATGACAGCAAAATCACGCGTCAAATGGTCGATTGACGACCCCCGCCGCCGTCCCTCCGGCCACCGCACCGACCTGTCTGGTGGCGTCGACCCGTCTGGCGCCGATTCGTCTGGTGGCGCCGCCCCCGCTCCTACCGCCGCCGGCTCGCAGAGCGGCAAGCGGGGCGCCGGCGGCCCGGCAGCG
>DATABQ010000368.1:0-5355 GCA_036259495.1 Longimicrobiales bacterium
AGCGGACAGCCCGGCGTCGTGAGCGTGTACGTCACCGTCACAATGCCCTCGAATACATTGATGTCGTAGACCAGCCCCAGCGTCATGATGTCCAGGCCTATCTCCGGATCGATCACCGTGGCCAGTGCGTCGCGCACATTCGATTCACTCGTAGTTTCCGTCATCACGGTCGTGTCCTCCACAGCTGCACCATCTGAGCGCTCTCGATAACGACGCCGCATGCGAACACGAGCGCTGCCGTGCGCGCCACGACTGGCATGCCGAACACTACGGCACCGATCAGCCCCGCCGCGCCAACGACCAGTGCACCCGCCGCGAGCGTAGCAATACGCGCCGAGTACAGGTCGCTCACGCGCGGCACCGGCCGCTTCCCCGCCAGAGGGCCGAAGCGGTGATACCACACGAGGAACGGCACGATCTTGTAGTAATGCGCGGCAATGAACAGGCTGATGGCCAGGAGCACTGCGAGAACGTAGGCGGTCGAGAGACGTGCATTTGCGACGGAGAGCAGCACAGGCGTCGACAGCACGAGCGCCACGCCGAGCAGCGACAGCGCCGCCGCGGCCAGCCGCATCCCGGGGTCCAGCACCGGACGATGACGACGCGCGTAGAACGCCCGCGCCTGGAGCAGGAACGCCACACACCCGCTCGCGATCAGTATCGCCGGTAGCCAGAAGCTCACGAGCCGCGACGCGTGGTGCAGAAACGCAAGTACGCCCGCACCCGCCGCCACCAACGCCACGGCCGCCTTCGCAAAGCGGTTGCCCGCGCCGTGGCTGAGGAGGAACATCGGCAGCAGCCGGTGAGCGACTCCGATCATCACCAGTAGAACCCAGCCCGCCACTGCCACGTGCAGGTGCACGCCCAGGGAAGTAACTCGTCCCGCTCCGAGATAGCCCCATCGCAGATTGCCGGCGAGCGCGACCCCGAACACGAGCGTGATCACCAGGAATGCGACAGCGCACCCGAGCGCCCACCACGTCACGTCGCGCCGCTCCGATGCGCGCAGCGTTGCTGCCACATTACCCACGAACAGCAGGATACCCGTGCCGAACATCGCCGCACCCACGAGCATCAGCGTCGTCCGAAAAAGCACGAGGCCACTCACAAATGCACAGAGTCCCGGCACGTACAGCAGGAAGGTCAGGTGCGCCAGTCGCACGGACCCGATCGGTTTGCCCAGCGCCACCGGCAGGAACTGGTACAGCGCTCCCATGATCGAGGTCGTGATCCAACCGAGCGTGAACAGGTGCGTGACACTCGCCACTCGCGGCGACAGGTACGCGCCGTTCGCAAGATCGCCCGAAACCAGGAACACCCCCGCCGAACCGGCCAGCAGGAACAGCAGCGCCGCAGCGAAGTGCTCGCCCGGAAGCAGGAAGGGAGGTGCATTCGCGCTCGCCATCCCTGCGATTGGCGACATCGTCGGCGTCGCACTTCGTGCGCCGGTGGTGCCGAACAACGGGCGGGCCCGAGCGTCCAGGCGTGTGGTCACCGCGCCCGCCTTCACGCTGCGCTGCCGCGGTACGTACATGATGCATCCCCCGCCGGGATGTAGCTCAGCCGTGTCAGACGCTCGCCCAGCAGCTCCCGCACGAACCCCAGCTCTGCGCGGCAGGGAATCCGCGTAACCTCCACCACCTCCCGCAACGGGCAATGGCAGAGACGGAGCTCGTTCTGATCGTCGCCGGTCTGCGCCAGTGCCATGAACCCCAGCTCCGAGAGAATGCGCGCCGCCTCCTGCATTCGCGCTTCTCCCTCCAGACCCGCCACCCGCGCGAGCGCCGCCTCCCGCCGCTCCCCGATGTACGCATCGAAGAACTCCTTCAGCAGCGCTTCATTGCCCGTCGCCTTCAGGTGCACTACCAGCGAACGAAGGATCTCACCTTCCCGCCGCGGAAATAGGGATTCCGCCCGGGTCGCGAGTCCGTATACCACCTCCGGCCTCCCCGGACCCGCGCTCCGCGTACCCTGCCGCTGCACCAGGTCCTGACCCTGCAGCGCCTGAAGGTGATGCCGCACGGTTTCCACATTCAGCTTCGCCTCTGCCGCCAGTTCCGGAATTGTCGAAGCGCCGCGCCGCTTCAGGCTTTCCAGCAGCCGCCTGCGACTCTCGCTCATGCCCGGCGCCCCGACCGAGTCGCCGCACGCCCTGTATCCCGCTGCTGTTCAGTATTCATTGCGCCCGTGCGATCCGGATGGATAGTCAGCTGAGAGGATCGCATGCAGCAGCATGATTGTCAAGACAATGTTCTTGACAATTTTGCCGGCCCATGCGCTGGCTTGTCGGGATATTCGCCTGCACTGGATGATGCAGCCCTGAACCACCATTGTTACTGCCGACAATGTCCATGAGGAGCAACGAAGCTGCTGTGATGCAGACGACAGTCAATGAGACGATCCGGCGGTTTGCCGCAGCGGTCGAGCTCTTCGATCGCTCCGGCCTCCAGTTGACAGCGGAGCCACTCCGTCTCGCGGCTATCATCACGCCGCGTCCTGGCGGCTGAGTCCGCATGGCGACACTCTCCGCCACTGCCCCTGCCGCCGACAGAGCGGACTGGCGGCTCGAGATTCCCGAGCACAGGCGCCGCCCCATCCGCATCTGGCTGTGGAGCATTGCCGCGCTAACGTTCGGCGTGCTCGTTGTCGGGGGCATCACCCGCCTTACGCTGTCGGGTCTTTCGATCGTCAGCTGGGATCCCCTTTTCGGCGTGATCCCGCCGCTCAGTGAAGCAGACTGGCAGGCGGCGTTCGATGCGTACCGCCAGTTCCCCGACTACGACTGGCGAACCGGCATGTCGCTCGCCGAGTTCAAGGTCATCTTCTTCTGGGAATACCTGCATCGCCTGCTGGCGCGGCTGATCGGGTTCGTATTCCTCGTGCCGTTCCTCTGGTTCTGGGCGCGCGGCTACTTCAACCGGGCACTGACGGCGCGCGCGCTCGCCCTTTTCGCGCTCGGCGGGATGCAGGGTGTCATGGGCTGGTTCATGGTGATGAGCGGCCTCGTCGATCGACCGAGCGTCAGTCACTACCGCCTGGCCGCTCACCTGAGTCTCGCATTCATCATCTTCGGCTACGCACTCTGGCTCGCGCGCGACCTCAGCATACGCAGTGAACGCGCTGTAGTGGAAGCGGCCGCGCATCGCATGCTTCTGCGCGGACTCGCGCTGGTCGGGATGGTGCTGTGTGTGCAGATCGTGTGGGGCGCGTTCGTGGCAGGTCTGCGGGCAGGCAAGTTCTATCCGACGTTCCCGCTCATGGGCGGCAGGCTCGTCCCGGCGGAGCTTCTGCGACTCGACCCGCTCACGCGCAACTTCGTCGAGAACCCGATCGCCGTGCAGTGGACGCACCGCGTGATCGGCACGGTGCTGCTCGTCACGATCCTTGTGTTCGTCGCACGAGTGCTCCGTACCGCCGCGGATGCGGTCTCACGCCGCGTGGGCATCACGATGCTGAGCCTCATCTCGATGCAGTACCTGCTCGGCATTCTGACGCTCGTGTTCCTGGTGCCGGTGAGCCTGGGCGTGATCCACCAGGCGGTTGCGCTGGTGATCTTCGGCACGTGGCTGTGGTGGCTGCATCATGTGCGCAACGTGCGTGTGATGCAGTCACACGGGTGACGGCAGGGCCGGGTGTCGCTCTATTACCTCAACGTGACGCTGCACGTCTTTGCCGCGCTCCTCTGGCTCGGCGGCATGTTCTTCCTTGCGATCGTCGGTGCACCCGTGCTCCGTTCGGTGGAACCGCCGGAGCTGCGCGCGATGCTGTTCCGTCGACTCGGTGAACGATTCCGGCGCGTCGGCTGGATCGCGATTATCGTTCTGCTGATCACAGGTACGCTCAATCTTCACTTCAGGGGAATGCTTTCTCCGGATGTGCTGGGCTCTGCCGACTACTGGAGCACCCGCTTCGGCCACGCGCTCGCATGGAAGCTGGGTGCGGTGGCTGCGATGCTCATCGTGCAGGCGATGCACGATTTTCTGATCGGTCCGTCTGCCGGGCGACTGATGCGCGGATCGCCGGAAGCGCTGGTCGCACGCAGGCGTGCTGCACTGCTGGCGCGGTCGAGTGCGATCCTCGGCATCGTCGTGGTAATTGCAGCGGTTCGCCTCGCCCGCGGCGGCTGACGCAGGTCGCGAGGCTGCTGAGGCAGATGGAGCCGACGCCCGAGGGTCTGCCGATTCAGATCTACGTCTTCACGACAGACACTAGGTGGTCGTACTATGAAGGCATTCAGGGCGACGTGTTTGATCACATCCTGTCCATGGTTCCGGAGTTCGGTCTGCGTGTCTGTCAGCGTCCGTCAGGCCACGACCTGGCCGCAGCAATCTCCGACACTGCCTGAGTGTCGCGCCTGGTGAACAGCACCATCACGGCCGTACCGGGAGTCGTGGCGGGACACGCCTCGGACACCGCGAACCGCACCGGCTGTACCGTGCTGCTCGGCCCGTTCCGCGCGGCGATCGACATACGCGGGCTGGCAACCGGTACGCGCGAGATCGACGCGCTTTCTCCCAACCACCTCGTCCACCAGATCGATGCCATCCTGCTCACCGGCGGCTCCGCGCCAGGACTCGCCGCGGCGGACGGCGTCGTGCAGTGGCTTCGCGAACGGGGCAGGGGATTCGACGTCGGCGTTACGCGCATACCGATCGTGCCCGCCGCAGTGATCTTCGACATCCACACCGCCGGCCAGCGCTCGCCCGACAGCGCGCTGGGTCGGGCTGCATGCGATGCCGCGTCGACTGAACCGCTGAGGCAGGGAAGTGTCGGTGCCGGCACCGGAGCGACGGTCGGAAAGGTGCGCGGCCCCGAATATTCAGCGCGAGGCGGCATCGGCACGTTCGCGGTGCGGCACGGTCCATACACGGTCGGCGTCCTCGCCGTCGTGAATGCGTTCGGTGACGTGCTCGATCACGACGGCAGCATTCTCGCCGGCGCACGTGCGGACGACGGCTCCACGATCGACAGCATGCGCGCCGCGCTCAACGCTCGAGGCGACGTCGATTTTGCCATCACGAACACCACGCTCTGCGCCATCGCGACGGATGCACCGCTGTCACGCGTAGCGCTCCAGACGGTCGCGCGCATGGGATCGTCGGCGATCGTGCGACGCATCGCGCCCGCGAACACGGTATTCGACGGTGACCTGGTCTTCGCCGTCTCCACATCAGACCACGTGCGCGAGTATCCACCAGCCGAGCTGCTGTCGATCGGCACGGCCGCACAGCTCGCACTGGAGGAGGCGATCGTTCGTGCTGTGCGGCTCGATCCGCAACCCCGCGAGCCCTGAACACGTTCTGTCAGGATGAGCCCGGTTCGACACCTGACTTCTGCGCGTCCGAGCCAGCACCC